>DASQZK010000033.1:0-2855 GCA_035638735.1 Bacteroidales bacterium | reverse complement strand
ACGAAATATCCAGGTTCCCTATTTCATCCAGGAAGAGACTACCGCCGTTTGCAGCTTCAAACTTTCCGGCCTTATCTTCATGAGCATCAGTGTAGGCACCCTTCACATGACCAAAAAGCTCACTTTCCATAAGGGATCCTGGTACAGCGCCAAGGTCAACGTTAAGGAAAACCCTGTTCTTCCGGTTTGAAAGCTTGTGTATTTCACGGGCGATAACTTCTTTACCGGTTCCGTTTTCACCAAGGAGAAGTATGTTTGCATCGGTTGGGGCCACTTTAGCAATATCGCTCCATAGACGGTTCATCCTTTCAGATTTTCCCGGCAGGGTTGTTACGGCTACCTCAGCAACGGGAGCATCATTTTGCTCATCTTTTCTCCATGTGTCTGATGCCAATTTCTCCTTCAATCTCCGGAGTTTCAATGCCGACTGCATCACCTCAGTCAGTTGATCGTTATCCCATGGTTTCAGGACAAAATCGGAAGCTCCGGACTTCATAGCCCTCACAGCCAGGTTAACATCGCCAAAAGCAGTGATCATGACTACCACAGCTGCGGGATCGGCTGTAATAACTTCGTTGAGCCAGAAAAGTCCTTCATTTCCCGAGTTGATCCCAGCCCGGAAATTCATGTCCAACAGGTAGACATCGAACTTGCCCTTACCGATTAATGAAGGAAGGACGTTCGGATTGGTTGCTGTCCCGATGTTTTCAAAATGGAAACCCAGCAGGAACTTAAGGGATTGTAATACCTGCCGGTTATCATCAATGATTAGCAGGGAACCGGATTTTGGCATATTTTTCCAGATTTGTTATTTTTTCAAAGTGTCCACAAAGTGTAATAAAATGTTACACCATCACCAGAGATAAAAAATAATTGTCAGTGTATTACATTTAATATCAAACAATTACATTAAACGGCATGGGTCTTGGTTTCTTAACGACAGGTTCTTCACTTCCAAAGTTAAAGCAGAAGCCTGGAAAAAAGTTATTATAAAGATTATTTTTTCAAGACTTGAACAAAACTATTGCATTTAATCATTCTCAGTACCTAACTTAGTCTAAACCTTCAACCGATGATCAAAAACTATTTTAAAGTTGCAATCCGGTACTTTGTGCGGCAAAAGGGATATTCCATCATTAATATTGCCGGCCTGGCCATAGGAATGGCTGCTACAATGCTGATCTTAATTTACGTATTCTTTGAACTGGGCTTCGATCGCTATAACAAAGATTTCAACGCTATTTACCGGGTTAATTTCCATGGCACGTTTGGAGGTGAATCCCTCGACGAAAGCATCACGCCGGCAGCGCTCTCAGCTTTGTTAATCGAGGATCTGCCCGAGGTAAAAGAAGTCACCAGGATATTTAACACGGAAAACCGTGCCGTCAAGTACGGTGAAAAGGCTTTTTACGAGGATAAGTTCGCCTTTGTTGATACAAACTTCTTCGACTTTTTCACCTTTCCTTTTATCGAAGGTGATCCGAAGAATTGTCTTGTGGAGCCATTTACGGTTGTAATTACAGAATCGACAGCAAAGAAATACTTTGGTAAAGAAGAAGCGATAGGCAAAGTCATCAAAATAACCAATCACTTCGGTTATGCCAACTCGCCACAGGATACGGCATTTTTGCGAATTACCGGGGTCATACGGGACATGCCTGTACAGAGTCATTTTCATTTTGATTTTCTTGGTTCGATGGGAAGTATTAAGGCCATTGCCGACAACCCGTTCCTGGTTGCCCTGAATGTGTACACCTATGTCAGGGTTCCAGGTAATATTAATTCCGGCGTAGCCTCGGGTAAGATTAATGATCTTTACATGGAGAAGGTCCTTCCCCAGTTGTCTCAGTTTTTGGGTATGTCGGAAGAACAGGTTGAAAACTCGGGCAGCATGGTCAGTCTCGATATTTCACCGTTGAAGGATATACATCTCAAAGCACACGGAAAATATGAACTCGAAGAAAACGGGAATATTGAATATGTGCGTATTTTCATCAGTGTCGCATTTTTGATCCTGCTGCTGGCCTGCATCAATTTCATCAACCTTTCAACGGCCAGGGCTGTCAGGCGGGCCAAGGAAGTAGGAATCCGCAAGGTCGTCGGATCGAACAGAAACCAACTTATTTTACAATTCATCGGCGAATCCTTCCTGTTCACAGTTTTCTCATTCATCCTGGCCATGGCTATTGTCGAATTTGCCATGCCCATATTCGAAAACATCACCGGTTATGACCTGCGTGGATTTTATCTCGACAAGAGCTGGTTCTGGATTTCGGCGGCGGCTATCATTATCATTGTAGGTTTTCTCTCGGGCCTCTACCCGGCCATTGTGCTGTCGTCGTATAAGCCGATAGATGTAATTCGTGCCCTTCCAAACCGGAGGAGTAAGGGTTTCTTCTTCCGCAATTCACTCGTCACATTCCAGTTCATCATAACAGGGATCATTCTGCTTGCCGTAATCCTGATAAGTCGACAACTGAATTACATCCAGTCCAGGGAACTCGGCTTTGACAAAGAAAAGATCCTGGTCATTGAGCGTACCGATCCCATTAAAACCTCGGTAAAAAGTTTCATGGATGAGCTGGATAAACTGCCGGAGGTGGAGAAAACCTGTCTTAGCGCAAACACGTTGTGCCGCGGTATGAATGCCGGTGGTTTTCAATACCTGGACAACAACGATGCTCCTAAAACTTTATTGACAGCCTCGATGAATGTCAATTATGAATTTGCAGATGTCCTGGGACTGAGACTCCGGGAAGGCCGTTTTTTCAGCCGGGATTATAACGATGATCAAAATATCATTCTCAATGAAACAGCTGTCAGGGAAACCGGCATGAAGGACCCCGTTGGCAACT
>DASQZK010000032.1:0-2329 GCA_035638735.1 Bacteroidales bacterium | reverse complement strand
CAATTCACCATCAATGGTGGCCACATTGGAAAGATCAACATGAAGAGCATACCTGCCATCGGTAGTCATCAGGCTGTCGAGGCCGGAAATCTTGAACAGTTTTGATTCTGCATCCATTGATGTTATGCTTACAGGGATGTTCACTGTTTCTCCGTTCCGGGTATAGTTGAATCTTGAGGGTATCACAGTGTTTGGGTCAACGGGTAAGTTAAACCGGATAAGCAGGTAGTCGAAAGGCGTGTCGGCCACACCGTCCGGTAAGCCGATGAATTCCTCAACGAAGGGTTTGTTCAGGAACTGTGTCCAGCTTACCTGCTTGCCGGTCTGCCCGTATGTCCCGTTTGTGTCCCGGATGCCGGCAGCCTGCACGGTAAGGGCATAAAAGCCGTTACCGGTTGTGAGCGTCGACAGGTTAACGTTATACGTGATACTGTCGATCTGAGAGATCACAATGCCCGAGTCCATGATGTTTTCACCTCCCTGGAGCCTGAGGGTCATGTCTTCCCAGGTGAAAGAGGCCGGGTTAATTTCCTTGTTGAATTTTACATCTACATTGGTTACAGGATTACTTACAAAAGATCCGGGCGTGCCCTCAATGCTCACGACAGCTGGTGGGTCGGGCTCTTTCAGTTTCCAGGTGACGGTATAGTCATTTTCTCCCGTGTTTTCAAACTTATCGACGAAATGGAATTTGTTCTCATAAATGGGTTCCTTACCGTCGGGGAGTGTTACGAAAGTCAGCCATACATTATCGAGCGGAATTTCCTGCTGGTCAGCGTTTCTGGTCACACCTGCAATCTCATACTTTCCTTTACCCGGATCCGGAAGGCTGATATAGTTCCAACCTAACCGGGACGAAACGACTTTAAGTGTATTTGTGAAATCAGGAGCACTTATATTTCCCTGGAACAGACCCACATCGGCGCCATTTACATCCAGTACCTGTTGGCCCTGCGACAGGTAAATGGCATCGGGTTGTTCGTTGGCATCCTGGTATTCATTCACCAGGAAGTCGTTGATACCGTCATCGGTGTGGCCATACACGCGTATACTCCTGATCAGTTCGTGCATTCTGGCTCCGCTGACCAGGCTAAGGTCAGGGTTACCACGGCTATCGAGATGGGTGACGTTTGTCTTGTAATTGACGAAGTGTCCCAGGAGATCACTTGTAAACCACCATTGTCCGACGGCAGTGGATAAAGGCGGTATATTTCCGAAATCGATATTGGTAAGACCTAACTGTACCGGTTTCCCGTTCAGGTTCGATCCTACCAGTTCAAAATGGATGGACAGGCCTTTTTCATTATCCACGATCTCGGGTTGTGCCGATTCGATGCGTACATTTTTTGCGGTACCGTAACCGTTGTTTTCGATCATGACGGCCAGTTCGGCCGGGATAGTCGGCTCAATCGGTTCGGTGAGGGGGTCATCGCCCAGGATATTACGCTGCATAAAATAGTGCAGGAACAGGTCAGGACTCGGATTGACCTGCAGGGTAACCGGGAAGAGTGGTTTTGTCACTTTTGTACCGGTGTACGGGTCGAGGTATGAGAACGACCCCCCGAAGGAATAGCTTTCAGGTACCTCGGGTGCTGCTCCTTTTTCGGGGATGAAAAGCACGGTGGCACTGCCGGTCTGCCCGCCTCCCAATGTACCTGTACCATCGATACCCGTTAATATATCCAATGCCTTGGTTTGTATTTCGAACAGGTCGTTGGCTAATTCACCATTCTGATTCCTGATCTCGAGGTTCAGTTCGATATCCTTCATCGAGGTGGTTTCATTCCCGTTAAAGATAGTCAGGGTCCCTTCGAAGGCTTCCCTTGTCATTACCAGTTTCTGGGAAATCTTTATGGAAACGGAAGCACAAACCGAAGAGCGTTCGCTTTCAACTTCATCTTTAATGTTCTTCAATGCCTGGTATTCCATGTCATTGACAGACGAATATCCCAGTGAGTGGGCATAATCGCGGTCCCTGGTCATCCGGTCTACATAATTGTTCAGAGAATCCTTATTAATGATGTTGGGATATTGCGAGTTGGGTGTTTTTATTCCCTTGTCCCAGGCCTCCATGCTCGTATTCCAGTAGTTGATGAAGGCATCAATTTCCTTTTCAGAAATGTCAGTGCCTTGCATGGCGTTTTTAATATCATCAATCCTGCCGGCAGGTATTGGGATCTTGTTCCTTACGAACGTATCAGTTACTGCTGCAAAATCGATAAAGTTCTCTTTCGATTGCCAGTCCAGCGGGCCCATGTATTGCGATATGTAGGCTCTTGTGGCCTTGTTGTTATCAATGGCATATTCGAGCTCTCTCACAGACTGTCTC
>DASQZK010000031.1:0-8438 GCA_035638735.1 Bacteroidales bacterium | reverse complement strand
CCCCGGTGCTGATGGTCATTACTTTGAGACTGAGTTCCGCATCAGGACCAGCTCTGATGATGACAGGAAAGTTAAAACGATACAAATGATTTGCAGTACCGATACATCGGGCGGTGAAATAATGATACAGGGGTTTCTCAGGGAAATTTCGGCAGAAAAGAAGATTGAACGGGAGCTGTTGAAGTCTATGTATAAAGCTGAACGCGCCAACAGGTTCAAGTCAGTTTTCCTCGTCAACCTAGGGCATGAGCTCAGAACGCCAATGAATGCTATCATCGGATTTTCTGAGTTACTTAAATCGGGGCATGGGGCAGAAAAACACCTGGAAGAATACCTGTCAATTATTAAGAACAAGGGAAATTATTTATTATCCCTTATCGATGATGTTATTGAGCTGTCGAGGTTCGAGACCGGGGATGTCACTATCAGTAAAAGCAGTTTCAATGTTAACGCATTCATGTTCGATCTTTACACGGAATTTGAAAACAGGCGGAAGGAAAAGGTCAAAGAGCATATTGACTTACAGATGGATCTGCCGGAGGAATACAAAGATGTCGTTTTGTACACCGATCCGGGTCGCTTACACCAGGTATTGGCAAGCATACTGAGTAATGCTTTCAAGTTTACCGATAAGGGCGAAGTTGAGTTCGGGTTTTTCGAATCGGAAAAGAATTACAAATTTTACGTATCGGATACAGGTATCGGACTAAGCAAAGACGACCAGCACAGGATCTTCAACCGGTTCGAAGATGTAGAAGAAACGGCGCTGCCAAGACTTGCCGGCACCGGTTTAAGTCTCACTATTGCCAGGAAGATTATCGAACAGCTCGGAGGTAAGATTAAAGTCAGGTCTGAAGTAAATAAAGGTTCATGGTTTCAGATTACGGTGCCCAAAGAATCACCTGTAAAATCAAAAACAGATATGATGCATGAAACGTGGAATATTCGTGATGTTAACTGGAAAGACAAAGTTATTCTGATCGCTGAAGATGAAGAATTGAATTTCCGGTTTCTCGAAGCATTGCTTCAGAGAACGCAAGCCAAAGTATTAAGGGCGAAAAACGGGAAGGAAGCGGTAGATCTGTGCAAGAATATCAGCCATATTGACATGATCCTGATGGATATAAAAATGCCGGTGATGAGTGGCAATGAAGCCACGGTTGTAATTAAGAAAACCCGCCCTGAATTACCGGTCATTGCACAAACGGCCTTTTCAATACAGGAAGAGATTGCCAAGTGCAAAGAAGCCGGTTGCGACGATTATGTTACCAAACCTATCGATATCAGGATGCTTATCATGAAAATGGGGCATTTCCTGCATAAATAGAGTCTGTCAATAAAGTCCAGGTGTCTGGATCAAAATATTCGGGAACAAAGCCTGTTCTGTTCTAAACGGGAGCGTACAAAAATTTTAATCCGCAGTATACTAATGCATAAGAGGCATTAAAATTTTTGTAACAACGCAGTTCCCGGACATTATGGACAGACACTAACTAATCCGTCATCACTTCTCAATCCATGACACGACCTCGTTCGAATCAGGCTTTTCTTTCGAATAAATGACTTTTACTAACTTACCATCCCTGCTGATAAGATATTTTTGAAAATTCCACCTTACGTCTGAGTCTGCCTCACCATTGAGTTTCTTCGTGGTCAGCCATTTATAAACAGGGCTCATATCGTCACCTTTGACCGATATTTTCGACATCATCGGGAAGGAAACACCATAATTTTTCTTACAAAACGCCTTGATTTCGCTGTTCGTCCCTGGCTCCTGGTTGTGAAAATTGTTTGCCGGGAAGCCAATAATGACGAATCCATCATCTTTGTATTTCTCGTATAATTTTTCCAAATCGGCATACTGTGGTGTAAACCCGCACTTCGAGGCTGTATTTACCACCATTACCTTTTTCCCTTTCAGCTGGCTAAAGTTAAAATCATTACCATTAATATCTTTAACGGTAAAATCGTAAAAGGAAACTTGTGCAGAAGCCACCAGGGGAACCAGGGTAACTAACACGGCAAGAACTATCCATTTTTTCATATCCGGAATGTTTTAAATCAATATTTCAGCGTATAACAACCCGTAATATACGAGCCAAACTCAACAAAAAGTTGTAGTTTTGAATAAACAAACCGGCGGGCTTCCGGTTCAAATTTAATGTATATGGACAGACAGGTATTATATAAGATAACCATCAAGGGCCGCGTTCAGGGTGTCGGTTTCAGGCATAGCGCACGCAGCAATGCCCGTTATCACGGTATTACCGGATATGTTAAAAACGAAGCCGATGGAAGTGTTTATATTGAGGCAGAAGGATCCCGCAATCAGCTCGACGAATTTATCAAATGGTGTAAAAAAGGTCCGGGGTTTGGCCATGTGGACGACATTAAGATCGACACGTCTCTTCCAAAAAATTACAGTTCATTTGAGATAAGATACTAACCATGTGATTTACCGTCCAGCCAGGACGAGGGATCTTTCCCTGAAAAGTGATATCACAGAACTGATCATCAGCCAGGTCGTTAGTCCTAGTATTAACAGGGAAAGGACTATCAGGAGCCTGTCTCCGCGATCGATAAAGTGAACCAGGTTTTCGACCATTGCCCACACCGTTATCACCAACATGATAAGCATGGGAATAAAAGCCGACAGGATATTAAGTCCCCTGATACGCATATATATGGTTACGACACCAACGGACAAAGCGGCCGGTAACTGGTTGAGCGAGCCAAACAAAGGCCACAGCATCATGGCACCCTGTCCGCCGGGACGCAGGAATATCTCCTGCAGGGAAAGCCGGCAACCAGCCCCAAATAATCCCGATGGCCGGGCCTACTATGGGACCCAATCCGGCGATGGTCGTAAAATGATGGCCGAAATAATATTCCGTTTTGTCGGAATGAAATCAACCCCATCATTGTAAGCATCTGAAGGCATCAGGTTTTCAGACGATAACTTAAAAAGCCTGTGACCAAGAAACCTGCCGTATGTACGATAGGCTATAAGGTAGCCCAAAAAAGCCACTGTGGTAATTAGCAGCGCGTTCATATCCGTAAAATTTCCTCCTAAAATAATGAAAAATGCCACTTTTACCGTAATTTAGAAAATGAAAATATCTGCCTTGGAATAAATTTATCTTCAAGGTTGTCAAAGAACTAAGTAAAACATTGCTGTGTTGAGTCAGTTGACGGACAAAGATCTGGTTGATCAGATTAAAAAAGGAAACATAAAAGCATTTGATGAATTTGTGAAACGGTTTGAAAAACCTGTTTCAAATGTGATCATTGGAATGCTCGGGAATACGCAGGACACAGAGCTGATTGCACAAGATGTTTTTATCAGGTTCTATCAAACGATTGACAAATTCAGGCAGGAGTCAGGTCCAAAAACCTACCTGACCAGGATGGCCATCAACATGTCGCTTAACGAGATTAAGCGGCAAAAAAGAAGCCGGGAGAAATTGCTGTATAGTGATGATTCGTTTCTTCAACTCAAAAGTGAAGGACACAATCCGGCTGAGGATTTCGATCTCAGGGATGCTGTTCAGAAAGCTTTGCAGAACCTGGATGTCAAACACCGGAGCGTCGTGATCCTTCGTCTTATTGAAGGATACAGCACCCGGGAAACGGCAAAAATTCTTAAAATTCCGCAGGGTACGGTTCTTTCACGGTTATTCAGAGCACAGGAACAATTGAGAGATATGCTGAAAAACTACTTGTAATATTATCCGCCAGTCATGAGAAAAAGAAAACAGAAATCAATGTTCAGAAAAGCGCTCCACTTTAGAAGCAGGGACAGCCATTATGAACAAAAAATGAGCCCGGCATTTGAGGAAAATTTCCTGGAATGGAAACGACTGGAATCCGGTCTGGGCATGGTACAATTCACTTTCAGAGACGGTTTTTCCAACCGCGTCACCGCCCGGCTGATGAATCTGCTCGAAAAAGACCCCATGCGTGAATTCTACGCAAGCCTCTCGTCACTGCTTCCCAAAATCGTCTACTCATCATTGTTCGTTCTGATCCTCATTATCGCCCTCATCTTCGTCATCCATGGCGAGCTGGATCATAACGTGCTGATGGGTACAGACAGAATTGACGATTCGAACTTTATCAGCTATCTTATTTTCCAGGGCAGTTAACCAGAGTACGGGTAAATCTATCCTATGACAGAGCATTTCGTTTACATTTCATCGCATTCGTCCATACTAGCAGACAACAGGAACCGCTTAGCTTAAAAACAGAAAATGAAAACCAGAGCCATATTAACAATTCTCATCTCCCTGATCACCGGCTTTGCCATTGGCTTCATCACATCGAGCCAGATTACAAAAATGAGGACCAGGGATATCCACAGCATGTCCTCCATCGATGCATTCAAGGCCCGGGCCTTCAGTGTCATCGAACCCACACCAGAACAAAAGTCCCTGATCATGCCTATTGTAGAAGAATATGCCCTGAAATCAGATACGTTAAGAAAGCAGGCTTCCCGGGAGTTTCATGGCCTGATGGACGAATTTCATTCGAAACTTCAGCCTTATCTTTCCGATGTTCAAATGGAACGCCTGCATAACTTCCCGAAGTACGTAAAGAAGAAATATAAACACCATTGACCGCGGGTATCAGTACAACTCCCGATCAGCCATGAAACGTGCCTAGTTGGTTTTTCCAAGTTTCAGGTTGCCCTTGATACCAATCTGATCATCCTTTATGCAGACCAGTGAAAGCATATCAGCGGTGAATGATGTTTCTGTCACTACACCGATATCGTCTGAGGTATGAATCTGATTAGCTATGCCGGTGGCAAATGCGTCGGCCAGGTAGGCAGAAGAAGAGACCACCGTAACACTATCGGCCTGACCCAGTGAAACAGAATGCCCGAACATGCCCGATGAGGTACACACACCAACAGGGCTCATCTCGGGTGGGATGACAAGACCGATACGTCCAAAATTAGTATTCCTGCCGGCATCAATACGGGTCACCACCGGGCTGACAACCTGCAGGTATATGTCGCCTCCGTTTTCAACGACGATCTCCGTCAGGTCGAATTTTGCCGACAGATACAGGCCTGTTTCCTGGGCAACCATCCCGGCCACTGAAGCCATAGGCCCGGTACCAGCCGCAAATCCGGCATCTTTCATCAGGGTTATGACCGACGAATCGTTACCAAGCACAGGGACCGGATCGAATGAATCCCTGAACTCTGGAAACCGGAAGATATACTCTTCAAGAAGCGACCTTATTTCTACCACACATTTCCAGGCAGCCGATTCCATTTTGGGGTTCCAGTCGTTCCGGTTCACCCCGATCCACAAATCGGATTCGCCGACAACAACCCGAAACCCCTTGAAACGGGCCTTATTCATACTGTTCCGGTATAACCGGGCTTCATACATCTTAGTTAAAGTTTAGTTCAAATAGCTGAAGAGGACAGGCCTTCAGGCATAACTCGCAGGCAATACACTTCTCGGGACGAAACAAAAGCTGCCGGCTCTTCCTGTCCATGGTAAGTGCATCGGCAAAACAAACCGCCGAACAACTTCCGCAATGAACACAGGCCTCTTCATTCAACAAGATACTTTTTTTTACGGGATTGCAGGTGATATTAAGACTCTCGATATACCTGACAGCACTGTCTACATTCTCCTTCGGCGCCCGTATTTCCAGGAGTAACTTCCCTTCACGGCCCGGTGTTATGTCAGCATTTAAAATATTGATAACAACATCGTGATCTTTGATCAGGTTGTAGGTGAGGGGAACATCGACCATATTGGCCGGAAACGTTAAAACAAGTCTTTTTTTCATGATCCGGGTTACTTCCTTTCTAGTGAATTGAGCGTTGTGGCAGTAGGAAAAGCTTCCACTGGTCTTGTAAGCTGAAATGATTTGGCTTCGATCCATTTCTTTAACTCCGCAGCTATTATCCTGGCTTTGGCAACACTCGACATCGAGGCTGTTCGCACTTTCTTCCCATCAAGGGTAATGTTTCCTGAAAACAATTCATCATACCGTACCTTTGCAACAGCCGGGTGATCGGCTTTACTGTAATCACAAACCGTGGTCGTTATCTGGTCATTACGTATTGAAACACGGTGTGCCATGTCCTCATCAAGAACAGGTACAGGTATACCGATACCAATGAAGATGCTAACGCCATACTTTTCAAAATAAGCGGCCTTCAGGTAGTCGGTGCTCATTTCTTTTGCATTCCCGATAACGGCAAGCGTGGCCGCGTTTGTCTCAGGGATACCGTATTCATTTTTCGGACCGCTGGTCTTAAACTGGGTGCCGTACCACGACACATATCCCTGTGCTCCGCACAGAAACAGTCGTGTTCCTATACCAATGGTTCGCATGTCTGGATCGTTGAGCAGCGGGCTTAGTTCACCCGAAGTAGAAAATGTGGCATTCCCGACATTCGGCAGCAGGGATCCCATATAGGTGTAGATCATCCTTCCAGAGGTGTTAACCGCACACGGATAATTCTGATAGGCATTACGGGGGTTGAACATAATCATCTCGTTAACCACCGATTTATTAATGATGGTCTCTATTTCTGTTTCCGGATAGCAGTCGGTGCCTTTTGCTGATGCTTTCAGCCTTACATCTTTACCGGCTATCAGAGCTTCGATGACATGAGCACCGCCGTACTTTTCATCGAACGGGTTCTCCTCGGTTGCCCCGACATATAAATCGACCGCCGCAATGCCCGAATGTGCCGGGACATTGTTCAGTGTCACACGTTCCATCCTGATTGGAGGGTTTGAGTGCCCCACATTCATGAACATACCCGATGAACACATGGGACCAAAGGTGGCGGTAGTTACAATATCAACTTTTTTGACAATGTCGGCTGCTGAATAGTCTTTTGACATAGCTGAAACTTCCTCGGCAGTCATGACCACCGCTTCCCCTTTTAAAATCTTTGCATTAATCTCCTCGAACGACTTTTTTACTTTCATAACACTGCTGTTTAATAAAATGATGTCTATAAAAAATACCACGAAAGCAAAAATGTGTAAATTCCGGTATGCTGAGAGGCTCCATGCTTCAATCCTGTGGATATTCCTTTAGCACATACCTGCCGGGACGGCCGGCACAGCAATGGAAGAATTAACTCAGTATTTTTGCAATCAATTTATAATCCCCGGTTTACACCGGGCCAGGTATTAGCACCATTTCCTGAGACGGCTGGTTGCTAGAGGTTCACAGAGCCTGCTCTCTCCCCTCTTCTTTATAAATCAACTACCGGTTAGGGAAGTAATGATTTATTTGAATGGATAAAAATACATATTTTACCACAAAACACTGGTAAAAAATGTGAAAAAGTTACATTTATATGGAGAAAGGAACCTGTTTTAGCAACACGCTCACTATGTTTTGTGATTGTTAACAAATCGCGAAAATTGGTTCGAGAAGGATGTATCGTGTAAGATCTATACATGAATGTGTATTTTTTACACACATCTGTTTTCGACTAATCCCATGGCCTTCCAGGAACAAAGCCATTAAGTCAGATTTCCTCAAGGCTTGATGAGGGTATCCATCCTTTTCTTCCATCGCTGATGGTTATCTCGTCCCAGCCATTAAGCACATTATCCATACGAACCTTCGTGCCCTCGTGCAGTACGAACAGGTCTTTACCGCTTTGGCGGGGTGCCGATTTCACTGTTTGGGAAGGGCTCATGATAATGGCTGTGCCCGGTTTGTTTATCTGGCGGTCGCGCTGAAAGCCAAAGAACAGGGTCGCCATGCTGGCCATGAACACGACAACACCGGTGTAAAATCCAAGTCGTCTGAAACGGACCTTCCTGGTAAAGATATAAATCATGAAACCGGCCACGGAGACGAAAAAGAATACCAGTGATATCAAAGTCCAGGTCCCGGGTGCAAGGGTTGACACCAAATTGTTATACCACCTGACAAAGAAGATGTGCGGCACATCATCGAAACGGTCTGTGAGCAGTGATTCGGTGTAGGCCAGATTATTCCTTATATCCGCGTCATTAGGCTTGAGCAAAGCTGCTCTCTCGTACCAGAGCCTGGCCTTTCCCAGTTTATTGGAACGGAAATAGGCATTACCTGTATTGTAGTATAGATCAGCCGAATGATAGCCCAGGCTGTCAATTTCCAGGTATGTATGTATAGCTTCTTCAAAATTACCTTTTTGAAAATACCGGTTTGCTTTGCTGAAAAGAGAATCGGGGGTCTGGGCCATCAGCGACACGCCGGAAAAAAATACGAATATAATGATCAATCGTTTCATGTTCTCAAACTTTTATGACTTGCCGGTCAGATGTTTTCTTCGATTCTCGACAGGATGTTTTCCGCTCTTTCGTACACCTCATTTTTATTGCCGGCTTCGCCCGGTGCATAGCGCGAAAATTCGCAATCTTCGATAAGTGACCATAATTGGCTGGCAATATCTTCGG
>DASQZK010000030.1:0-3023 GCA_035638735.1 Bacteroidales bacterium | reverse complement strand
GGAAGGTAAGCCATCACATAACCGTTATCATCGAGGGAAACCTTTCTGAGTCCCATTTTCTTCAACTCTTCCAGAAGCAAACGGGCAAGATTGAGTTGTTTATCAGTACTGGGAGTGGTGTCAGAGGTCTCATCAGACTGGGTGTCGATTTTGACATAACTAAAAAATCGGTCTGTAATCGGTTTCATATAACTTGTAAGTATGAATCAATGTGTATTAAACAGATAAGCAGCCGGCATGTTTTATTTTTTGAGATTAATACCCGGTAACCGGTTTCTGCATGCGTACTTACCTAAACAATTCTGCCTTCCCGTCCTTTCCGTACCAGTTCATGTCGGCGATGACACTCTGATGTTCACCGGCCACATGGTCCACACCTTTCCAGTACATATATTTAATATCTTTTACAGGCACAGGCTTATCATCGATAAGGCTTACCGTTTCCGACGGGTTCATGACGAAATCGAGGTTAACATTCCTGAACCAGGCCCCGGCTTTTTGGTTATAGCCATCGTTTATTGTCCATACACCGAAATTGATTATAAAACGGTCGATCTTATCGAGCCTGATTCTTTTGATCTCGGTATTTTCCCTGAAGTCTTTATATGGGTTCAGTTTTAATTGATGCCATATTCCGGGGTCGGACGTGATTTCCATTCTCGCTGAAGGTACATTTTTAAGCTGGCTGTAGTTTCCTTCGATGTTGTAGAAATAATAACCGACAGAGTACGAGATATTCATCCGTTTTGTGTCTTTCTCATAACCTTCAAGCCATATATAAGAGCCGTTCAGTTTGTCGGGGAGGTAATTCAGCTTGTCAATCATGAAACCGAGACTCAGGATGGGACTTGTGCCGGGTTCTACGCTTACAGCCTGTGCCAGGCGGTTCAAAGTCTGTGGAAGACGGTCCTGTCCAGGCGTGTTAAATCCGCGCATCCGGTTGAACAGGTAAAGCCCTGGTTTGGAGGGATTGCCCGGTTGTTTTCTCACTTCCCTGATATTGGACGGATTCTCATCCTCAATGTATATAAAACGTTTTGCCCATTGATTGAGTCCGTCGCTGAAATCGCCGTTCATGAGCTTATCGTTTACTGGTACTTCCCAGCGGTAGCGGAGCCAGAACGGGTATTCTTCAGAGGAGAAGGTGGGCAGTTTGTCCGCATAAGTATATACTTCATTGGTCACATTTTTAAAGCTGACTTTTCCCTCTTTCCCGTCAATGTCTACAATGGCTACACCTTCGGTGGGGCCACCGTACAGGTCCTGTTCCCCGAAGGCCCGTGGACGGTACCCGGCCGCCGGCAGGTTAATCAGTTTCATCCCCTTATATTCGACGGCTGTTTTGATTGAAGAGCGCAACGGTATATGAACATGACCACTGAGTACATATCTGACATTTCCAAATTTAGCCAGGGTATCGAGAACCGTCCGCTTGACATAAGGAGCCTCGGCATACTCTGTCAGTGGATCTATCCCGATGGGATGAGCAGGTACGTGCTGGAAGACCATGGTCGGACGGTCCTTATGTTGTTCCAGATCCTGTTCCAGCCAGTGGAAATAATGGGGGTGCCGTTCCCAGAAGCCGCCTCTCAGCGGGTCGGGCCACACAATGAAATGCCACTCCCCCATGTTGAAAGAATAGAGGAGCTTGTCCATCCCGTTGACGCGTTTCTGGGCTTCATAATAGTTTCTTAGTGGTTCATGGTTATAGCCAGGTCCGAATTTAGCTGAATATTTTGATTCGTGGTTCCCGATTTCATAAAGAATGGGTGTCTTCAAATCCTGGAAGAACTTTTCCATCATCCTGAAATCCACCTCTTTGCCCTGTCCGTCGATGATGTCGCCAACCATGAGTGTAAATAATGCTCCGGGATTGAGGTCGTTGGTTACTCTTACACTTTCGACGCTCCAGGCATTGTGAATTTTCATCCGGGTCATTAGTTTATCGCCATCGGAAGGGTCTCCGCCCTGCGGATCGGCCATCACGGCAAACCTGAATTGTTCGCCCGGATCCTTTATGCCCACCGTGGTGGGGTCGATAAGCCCGATTTCTTTATCAAGCAGATAATTGACACTTATGGATGCATGAGCATCATTGAAGGTTATTTCCTTTTTATCGAGCAGTTCGGATAGGGTAAGTGTATGTTTACCTTTTCTGTCATCAAGGATGAGCATGGTTGCCGGGGAGTAATCGCTTAGCCACACGATGAAGATGTCCGGGTTGGTAATTCCGGCAACACCTTTATAGCGCATTTTATTTTCATCCAACTCATCGCCGGCTTCAAGAAAATATCCTTTTACAGCCGATATTTTTCCATGTTTAGCTATGAACCGGGTATCGTAAGATGTTCTGTCCTCATCTTCCGTATTTCTGAATTCAACACGCAACATGATTTCTCCACCGGAAGTAACGATGTCATCCAGTTTTTTAATATCGCGTAAGACAGGAATGTCTGGAGTTACCTCTGAAAGATCCGCCGAGCCGATTACGTTGGGTGCCACCAGTAATCCCGATGCACCCAGGCTTGCCTGCTGAAGAAATTCACGTCGTTTCATAATTTAACTTTTATGTTATTACTATTAACCATTTCCATTTGCATAATTCTTCTCAATGTAAACCCCATGGCTCAAGGGATGTTTAAATTTTATTCCTGATGAAAGTGCCCGATCCGACAGTCTCACCTTCTTTACCCCATTCAGGCCTCCAGGTATATCTCTTCTGGACTTTCCCGTCCTTATCATGAATAATTACATTCATTCTTAAGGCTTCCCATTTTCTCCCTTGTTTCTCACTTATAAAATTGGAGAGAATAGAAAATTCAGCATTGAAACCACCGGCTGTTTTCCGGCAGGCATATTTCAATCCGTCCGGAGTGAATAATTCCGGTGTTGAAAACAGCAAATCAGGACTCATGTCTTCGGCAATAATCCACAGGATATTAGGCTTTGCCGGTTGTTTGTCATGTTTTATACATCCGCCGAGAACCATTGTCCCGGCCATGAAAAGGTTTGATCCGGCCATG
>DASQZK010000029.1:0-4184 GCA_035638735.1 Bacteroidales bacterium | reverse complement strand
TTGAACGCATAAATTTTTACCTCTTCCGGGGAAGCCGGATCCAGCGTAATTATGCTAGTCTCTATTTTAATCGCCGCGGGGATTGGCAGTGTGTCAAACAAGCCTTCGACCAGGGACTGATCGATGAAATACAGGCTTTTGCACGGTAAGGGGTAGGGACGCATCTTTGTCCCCACGTACGTCTTCAAACCGCCTTACACGCCTCCCCTCTAACTCCCCTAAAGTGGGAGACCCCCACCCGTTTAAGGACAGCGGCGGGGCAAATTATCGAATCCGTGGTCCCATTCATGAATTAGAGGAAGAATTCAGTGTACCATTTTTACACAGTGTCGTGTAATAATTACACATAATTTAACTGTAAAATCCGGGGAGGAGTTGAATGCACTCTGAGTCAGACAAGGAAAACGGATGGTTTGGGCATAATTTGGGGCTGAGTTTTTTATGACGGTCTGTTGTTTGAAAGGGAACCCACCCCCACCTTCCAGACTCTCCGCCCCTTAATCACTTTTTCGCTAAAATCTCAGCGTCTGTTTCCGAACATTTTGACGAATGTTTGACGAACGGGCTTTTTTCTCAGACTAAAAAGAAGTTATGGAAAAGTTTTGGAGGTATTATGACGTGTTATATTGTACCCACGCACCCTCATTCTTCCTCTACTTTTTCCTTTCACCTTGATTCATCCCCGCTGTTCAGATCAGTTTGCCCACAACCCGACAGCCTGATTTGACCGTTCTGCAACAAAAATTACGACAAGCCTCACGGATACCGTTCCTTTGGTGATTATTAACCAAAAAATTTATGTTATGAAGACTTTATTTTATTTTTTTGTATTGGGTTTTGCATCTACTACCATGTTAACAAGCGCACAAAACTCAGCCATGGTCAAATTCCCTGACGAGCTGCCAGACGGTTTAGAACTGGCTGACAGTCCGCGGACGTATGAAATGACCACCGATTACTACGCGTATGACCTGAATGCTCATTTTCTGAATAAAAGACAATTCGTTGCCACGATCACCAGGGGCCTGGAAGGTGATTCAGCCAGGTGGAATGAGGTGAATTATTCCGAATCGGCCGATTCTTACGCCCCATTCCCCCGTGGAGAAAAGTTAAATTACCTTCACGACTATACATTTAAAGCCGATGCGGGTATTGTAAATCCCGGTTTTTTCAGAGATCTGCCCGAAGCCAATACATTTGTAAAGAACCTGTTTTGGGATGTGCTCGGATTTGACGTATTTGCATATTGTTGCTGGGATTCTTTGAAACTGAACCAGGAATACAGTGCAAGAGATATTAACGGCGAAGTTGACCTTGCAGGCGTGGGCACATTTAATAACAAAGACATTAAGGTTACCTGGCTGGGCATTACCAGAATGAATGGTGAATTATGTGCCGTTATAAAGTACTCGGTCATGAATAACCCGTTGAGTTTAAAGCTCGAAAATATGTCGATGACCGGACGGAGTCATTACTGGGGCGAAGTATATGTTTCTCTGGAAGACAAACAGATCGAATACGCCGGTCTCTCGGAAGATGTACTCACGAATGTTAAACTGAAAGGAATGGCAGATGAACTTCGTGGTTATACGGTCAGGAACATTAAACTGAAGAAAATAAATTAAGATCAGTCAGATGAATACCAAAGCAAAAAAAATACGATTCTGGTTGCTATATCATTTAGGTTTGCTGGCTTTCAGCTTCATTGCCGCAATCATTATGAAATATCAGCAGACCGGAGATCCATTCCATCAAAGCATGCTGGTGTCATCTCTGAGCATCTTCATGATGTCGGCCGGGATTGGCTACCTGGCCATCTTCATGGTCAACAGGGCAAAGCGCTTCAGTCAGGAGCAATTGCGACAAAAAATGTTGCCTTACCTGCTGCTGTTTTTTGTTGTGGCTGGGTTAATTGCCAACCTTGCTGTAACCGCTGGCGTATTTGTATGGTTTATCTTAAGGGATATGGACCTTTCGGAATTCTGGCCCCATCTTTTTAATCTCGAGCTGAACTATGCCAACATACGTTTTTCCATTTGGCTGATGTTTTTCACCATCACTTTCTTCTATGTATTATGGCATAAAACGGCAGCCAGGGAACAAAAACTCAGAGAGGAAAACCTGGCTTATCGCTACCGGAATCTGAAAGCACAGGTAAATCCTCATTTCCTCTTTAACAACCTGAATACCCTTTCCGAGATTGTGCACGAGGATGTTGAAAAAGCCGATCGTTTTATCAGGGAACTATCGGGTATTTACCGTTATATACTGGAAAATGAAGAAACCGACCTGGTGCCTTTGAGTCGTGAACTGGATTTTATACGCCGGTATTTTAACCTTCAGAAGGAGCGCGATGGTGAAAAGATTCAAATGGATATTGATGTACCTTCACCCGAACGCTACAGGCTGGTGCCTGTTTCGTTGCAGATTCTTGTTGAGAACGCCTTGAAGCACAATGCCATGTCGGAAGTGACCCCGCTAAAAATAAGCATTTACCTTGAAGAGGACAGCTACATTGTTGTAAGCAACACGGTTCAGAAGAAAAACATCCTGCCGCAGTCGCATCATACAGGGTTGGCGAACCTGGATGAACGGGTAAAGATGATCACCGGAAAGGAGATTGTTATTGACGGGGATATATCACGTTTTATTGTCAAACTTCCTTTAACCAGGGCCTGATATGAACGTTTTGATTATTGAAGATGAAAAACCTGCTGCCAGGCGCCTGGCCCGTATTCTCGGGGAGGTCGAAACCGGTACAGTGATCGTTGACGTGTTGCCATCGGTCGGAAAGACAGCGAACTGGTTGTTAAAAAACCCGTCTCCCGATTTGATATTCATGGACATTCAGCTCGAGGACGGATTGTGCTTCGAGATATTTGAAAAATGTGACATCACAACACCGGTTATATTTACTACCGCTTATGATGAATATACGTTAAGGGCTTTTAAAGTGAACAGTGTTGACTATCTTCTGAAGCCTGTCGGTAAAGATGAGCTGAAGCAGGCCATTGACAAATTCAGGAAGTTTCACGCTTCCGGAATGCAGCCTCCCGGGATCGAGTCCCTGATGAGCCGGTTCATGCCGAATACGAAAGAGCGCTTTCTCGTGAAGATCGGTGAACACTATAAGTCTGTGACGACGGCCGATATCGTTTGTTTCTACATCCGGGAACGCTGTAATTTTCTGCTCACCGGCCAGGGAAAATCGTACCCGGTGGATTATTCACTCGATAAGATAGAGCAACTGGTTGATCCGAAACAGTATTACAGGCTCAACAGAAACGCCATCATAAATTATAATGCCATAAAGGATGTCGTAGCCTATTCATCGAGCCGGTTGAAGGTCATACTCGCCGGGTGGAACGGGGAGGACGATTTAATAGTCAGCCGCGAAAGGGTGGCGGGCTTTAAGGAATGGATGGACAGGTAGGGGAGGGAGGGAAGTTATGAAGGTTATGAGGTTATGACGTTATGAAGTTATGAAGTTATGGAGTTATGGAGTTATGGAGAGCCATCGTGCAAAGCAGACGGCTGACTATTGTGTTCATAAAAGTGTATCGGAATTACACATGAGTGTATAATTTTTACACTCTCAAATCGTAGGATTTTTAGATATAAACGAGGTTGATTATCATTGGTTTAAGTCGAAAGGTGTTAAATGGGCATAGATTTGGGATTATGATTTTAAAGTTTGTTTTTGGTTGAACAGGGGCCCCTCCCCCAACCTGCCAACACTCCACTCCTTCATCGCTTTCGCTCCCAAATCTCTGCGTCCGTTTTCGGACATTTTGATGAAAATTTTTTCATCACTCTGAATATATCGATTTCACTGACTTATGTGAAATCCGTCTTGTATGTGAAAAACATGCAAATCTAATACTTTTGGATGATGTCTTTGACAAAATTCGACTGGGTGGTCTGAAAGTCGAAATGCCACAGTTAATACTGAAATGTAACCACAAGATCTATCCGGCCAGTTCCTCCCGGTCGGCGGTTTCAATACTCATAAATGAGTTAAGAAGCCTGGTGTGGGTTTTTACGAGCTGGACCACATTAAGGAGGAGGCTCTTGGTTTCCGACAGCATCTCGATGTATGTTACGCTCATCTTGACCCCTTTCCTTGTTTTCTTCAGGATCTTTATTCTATTCACAAGGATATCATTGATCATATTAATTACCTC
>DASQZK010000028.1:0-8738 GCA_035638735.1 Bacteroidales bacterium | reverse complement strand
GTTATTTCCGGTTCAGGATTTCTGGAATTTATGCTTATTTTTGGAAAAAATTCTCCGATGGTGGTGTACCGTCAGCTGTTCCCCTCGCCTGGTCTGATTGAATGGTGATACTAAAAATAATCTGATTAAAGATGCACGCACAAAGAAAACGTATTCTGTTTTTATTACTTGTAATAGCCGTCTCTTTTAATGCCTGCAGGAATGCAAAAAAAGGGTATAAAAATCAGGAACTACCTGTTGAGCAAAGAGTAGAGGACCTGTTAAGCAGGATGACTCTTGAGGAGAAGATTGCACAGTTAGCCGGAGACGGATTGATTACGCCTGATAATGAACGTTTGGGTATTCCCGGTTTTAAAATGACTGACGGACCGGCAGGAGTGAGGACCGGCAAAGCTACCGCCTGGCCGGCAGGTGTTGCCCTGGCGGCCAGCTGGGATACAACACTCTTGAACCGCGTAGGCGTCGCCATTGGTGAAGAGGTCCGCGGTAAAGGACTTAACGTCATCCTGGGCCCGACCGTAAATATTCAGAGGATGCCCTTTGGCGGCCGGAATTTTGAAAGTTACAGCGAAGACCCTTATCTCTCGTCACGTCTTGCGGTATCGTATGTTCTCGGCGTACAGTCGCAAAATGTGATACCTACCGTGAAGCACTATATATGTAATAATGCAGAATGGGAAAGGATGAAAGTGAACAGCGTGGTCAGTATGCGCGCGCTCGAAGAGATCTATTTTCCATCTTTCAAAGCGGCTGTCGAAGAAGCCGGGGCCAGGGGCATCATGTCGGCCTATAATAAAATCAACGGACAGTATGCCTCGGAAAACAGTTTCCTGCTCGATAACGTGTTGCGGCAACGATGGCATTTCAGAGGGGTCATTATCTCCGACTGGGATGCAACCCACAGCACCATCCCTTCGGCAAAAGCCGGTCTGGATATTGAAATGCCGCAACCTGTATTTTTTGGTGACAGCTTGCTTGAAGCAGTAAAAGAGGGAAAGATAAGTGAAGAAACGATAAATACTAAGGTTAGGGCTATCCTGCGGGTGAAATTCGAGACCGGGCTTTTTGATCATTCCACTGGTGTCGACAGTTCACTGGTGAATTCACCAGCGCATAAAGAGCTGGCACGACAGGCTGCCCGTGAAGGGATCGTATTACTGAAAAACCAGAACTCGCTTTTACCGCTCGATGTTAAAAAAATCAAACGTATTGCCGTCATTGGACCTAATGCTGACCAAGCCAGGACCGGTGGAGGCGGTAGTTCGCATGTAACACCTTTTTACAGTGTGTCGCCGCTCGAGGGAATCAGGAATCTGGTGGGTGACAGGGTAGACGTGCTGTACGCCCTGGGCGACCGGTTTCCTGAACAAAAACGGTTACCTGCTATCCCCGGAGAGTATTTCTTTACCGATGCCTCCAGAACAACCCATGGCCTCACAGGGGAATATTTCGACAACCCCGATTTCGAAGGCAAGCCGGTACTGGTGCGCACTGACAAAAACCTTGATTTCAGCTGGGGCGCAGAACCTGCCGTTAAAGGCCAGCCTGAAGATAATTTCAGTATCAGGTGGACAGGCGTGCTGATTTCGCCAGTGCCCAAAGAGTATAAGATTGTTGTCAATCACGACGATGGTGTTCGATTCTGGCTCGACGGACGGCTGCTTCTTAACCGGTGGGGTTATCGCTCGGCCGGACGTGATACCCTCACGGTTTTCCTCGACCAGAATAAAGCCCATACGTTGAAAGTTGAATATTATGATCTTCAGATGGGGGCGGGGATACGTTTTGCCTGGGACCATGATGTGAAAGTGGAAAAAGCCGACAATGAACCCCTTTTGAGAGAAGCTGAAAAGACGGCCAGTCAGGCTGATGTGGCTGTCATTTTTGCCGGACTGAACGAACGCCTCGAAGGGGAAGGCCATGATGTGGACTTGCACCTGCCGGCAAATCAAAATGAGTTAATACGCCGGGTCGTGAAGGCAAATCCACATACCATTGTGGTAATTAATGCCGGTGTTCCTATGCTTGCCAAAGAGTGGATTGACCAGGTACCTGCCTTTATAGACGCTTTCTACCTGGGGCAGGAAACCGGTACTGCCCTGGCAGACGTCCTGTTCGGAAAAAGCAATCCTTCGGGCAGACTGCCTTTTACCTATATTCAAAATCCTGACGGCAATTACGCATTGTGGGATTACCGCGACACCACGTTAAACCAACCATACTACGAGGGCATTTTCGTGGGGTACAGGTTTTATGAGAAGAATGGCCAAAAGGTTCTGTTTCCTTTTGGGTATGGCTTATCGTATACCTCGTTCCGTTATTCGGGCCTCAGGCTCGATAAGAAGGAAAAATACCGGTATGATGTCAGTGTTGACGTAACGAACACCGGTTCAGTGAAGGGCACAGACGTTGTTCAGTTATATGTTGCCGATCCGGTATGTTCAGTGCCGCGGCCGGTCAGGGAACTGAAGTCTTTCGCCCGGGTTACCCTTAATCCCGGTGAAACAAAAACCGTTCAGATGCCGGTTGACAAAACAGCCTTTGAATTCTTCAATCCTGGTAATGGTGCATGGATGGCAGAACCAGGGGTGTTTACAATTATTGTCGGCCGGAATTCTAACGACACCGGGCTACATAGTGATATTACGATATGGTAGATAATGCTGTTACTTCAAAACGGAAAGAGGCTTTATCAAAAGTCAATACATACAAAGTGAAAGTGACCGGTTTTTTATACCACTTTGTTCCCCGTTGAGACGGGGCAGGCTGCAAGCAGGTTACAACCGGTTGTCTGATCAAAAAGAGCAAACAGCTTTCGGCTATTCTCAGGGGCGCAAACCAAAATGAACCAGGCCTTTAACCACGGGTCCTATGGGCACGCGGCATTTTATTCATCCCGCTTTGCGGGATTCCCTCTCAGAACCAGGTTATGAGCTCTCGGCCTGTGGCGGATCGGTTGGCGGCCACCGGGCTGTTCTGACAAACTTAAATGGGTTCTATGTAACTTTTAACTTTTACCGGACACTAGTGCGTGGAAATATTTTCTTTTTAAATCAGACTGCCCAGGAACAAGCGTTAATTTCTAATGGGTATCTAACATGTATATAGGATATTTATACCATATTCAGCGAAAAAAGCATCATTAGTACTGTTATTTTATGTTTCAGGCATTCATATAGCATACTTTCATTTGAATTACGAGCCGGGTTTTTTACAACATTTGACTGAAATGTCATTGCAGTGACCTAAAAAAAACGGATGTTTCCAAGATATTCATCAAAAAGCTCTAATCGATTTGAGTATGTACTAATTGAGGGAGATTACGGGATGAAAACATTGAATGGTCGTGTATCGGGGTATTCGGAGGATGTTGATAACTATTCGTCAAAATGCCAGAATTGGGTGGCAGAGATTTGGGGGCTGAAGCGATTGATGGGTAAGGAGAGCAGGGTGGCGGGGGGGACCCCACCCAGCTAATGAAGCCCAAAAAATACCTGGCCCTCCCTTTGCCCAAATTTCCGCAACCTGAAAGCAATATACCGTCTCTCTCAACTTAGCTTAATCCCTGTGCTTTTTAATACATGGACCTCTATACCGCTGACATCCGGAATAGCAACAAGGGCCCGGGATGAAGACTGCGTAAAAAGAGTGTCTTAAAACATCACGACCTGAACGTTGAAAAGAGAGGCTGTATCAAAGCATTTTCCCGGGTATATAATGCTGTAGATGCAGTGGGCTTGTGGCTTGCAAATTGTAACGTTTGTCTTCTACGTTCGGACTTTTGATACATTCTTAATTCTTTTTCGAACAGAAGCCTCACGCAACGATCTTTATACTTGCATTGTAGGTATTTGCCTGGACGGTTGGTTCTGCATTATGCTGGGAATAAACCGTAATAATACCTATATTGAAATCCAAATCTGATTTTACCAAATACCAACCAAACATTACTATTATGAAGACAAAACTACTACTTATCCTGTTCCTTATGGCTGGAATACGCCTGATGGCCCAGGAAACGATTTTTTACGAAGATTTTGGGAATGCCGGTTATTTCAGGGCACCAGCAAATACATATCCGGAATTTAGCTCCGATTCTTCCATGTTTTCGTCCGATTCCATTGCTATTCATAACTGGGCAACTGAAGCTTCAAATTACCAGGGAGCCTCAGGCGAGGGTTTTGCCCTTTGCGGCTACCCTGATAACAATGTGGTAAATCTCATTGTGATAAGCGGGATCAATACGGTCAATTATTCTAATATTCAACTCTCATTCGGTGCGGCCACATGGTACGGCATTGCCAGCAACTATATGGATGTTTATTACAGCACCGATGGATCAACCTGGACGATGGTGAATGATGACGATTTGGCCTCAGGACAATATGGTGATGCATCGTGGGGTTATGTTACGCTGAATGCAACCCTGCCATCGGTTTCCAACCTGAGGATGAAATTTAATGTTACGGATCAGACCCAGACTGTTCGTTTCGATGACATCACACTTACCGGTGTAGGTGTGGATAATACGCCTCCCGACCAGCCAACCGGGTTGCAGTTGCTTTATAAGACATACAACAGCATTGGTCTCACCTGGAATCCTTCGGGCGACAACATTGGGCTCGACCATTACGACATCTATCGGGATGGCATCCTGTTAACATCGGTTACTGATAATTCGGCCGAGCTTAATTATCTCAATCCGGGCACTATTTCTGATTACACTGTTGTAGCTGTCGATTTAGTTGCGAATGCTTCCCCGGCCAGTGATCCTCTCCAGGTAACTCTTGATGTCCTGCCTGCCGACTATAAATACGACTGGCAACAACAGCAGGCAATTGTTTCACCCGATGGCAACCTGCAATGGAATCCGAAATCGTTCGTTTACGAAGAAGGCAGCTCAGTGCGGTATATCGATTTTGAAAATGGTGATGACAGCAACGACGGACAGTCGGAAGCCACAGCCTGGAAACACCATCCGTGGGACCAGAACGCTACCGGTAATGCGGCCGGAGCCAGTGGTATTCATACCTATGTTTTCAAAAGGGGCGTGATTTACAGAGGCGTATTGACGGCCAAAGAATCGGGAAAGCCGGGTGACCCGATACGGTTAACATCCAATCCTTCCTGGGGAACCGGAGAAGCCGGAATATACGGCTCGATGCAGTTTACCGGTGGCTGGACACAGGGTGATGCAACGTCAGCTCCAAATATCCCGGATCCCACAAAAGTTTGGTACCAGGATGCCTCTTTGCCACAGACCAATGTCGTGGTTGAAACCGTGGGCGACCAGATGAACCGCATCAGGGTGGCCCGCACGCCCAATTACCAGGATACACCCGATGATCCTTTGAAAACATGGTATACATGGACGGGCAAAACCAAAGACAATACCAACAATGTACTGCTTCTGACCGACACGAAAAACCTGACCCAGTCAAATCCCGATTACTATAACGGAGGAACAGTATGGAGCCAGGAAGATGCCATTGTGATGTGTACGGTATGGGGACAGACTATTATGAATTATGACCCGGCAAAAAGCCAGGTTACAGTCAAATCACAGGATTTCGGAGGTGTGCGTTCCCACTATTATATCGAAAATACTCCCTTCCTCCTCGATACAGTGAATGAATTTTACTATGATAAAGCTGCCAACAGATTGTTTGTACGCCTTGAAGGAGAGAAAGATCCTAATACTACAACCCTTGAAGTAGCCACTACCGATGAGCTTCTCAAAATTAACGGAAAGCATGACATCGTGGTAAGCGGTCTTACTTTTGGATACACAACCTCAAACCAGGTACGCTATGGTTATGCCGATACCAGGTCGGCCATTCGGATGGGCAACAGTTGTCGCAATATAGACATAAAAAACAACCGTTTCGTCTATGTTAATGCCGGTGTTTCGGCACAGAATGCTTCCTCCGAAAACCTGACTTCATCAGATATCAATGTAACTGATAATGATTTCCACGTGGTTGACGACCTGGCCATTATTTTCGCCGAAAATAACGGTGTGTACTTCCGCGACATGAAGATCATGCGAAACCGTATATATGACACCGGTGGTCGCCAGCGTGGCAGATGGTACAGTTCAATTCCCGCTATTATGGGGCAGTTCCGCGACGGGCAGGCTGCAGGCAACATTGTTGATGTCTCGTGGGGTAACGGTCTCGACTTCTTCTGGGGCAAATCCAGCAACGACAATCGGGAGGTGCCATTCATCAGGGGAATGATTTACCAGAACCAGGCTTCCAATACGCTGATAGGGACAAATGATTACGGTGGCATCGAAAGCTGGCAAGGCGGACCTGCATTCTGCTTTAACAATGTATCGCATAACGCCAGCGGATTCAAACACTACAATAATCAATCGATTGGATATGCGTATTATTTTGACGGCGCCTTTAAGCAGATCGTCTTCAATAACATAGCCTCAGGTGTGTCTCATGAGCGGAATGCCGCATCAATCATGCAGGTGCTTGGATTCTATAATATCTATGCGCAGAATACAGCTTTCAGAACCAGTGTCTTTTTCAATGGCGCGGGCAATACCCTGGCATTGAACGGGTATAATACTTATCTGGCGAATATTGGTGACGATGTGAATACGTTTTTTAGTCACCAGATCAAACAGGATTACATCCCGTTTGAATCTTATGGCCATAACATTAGCAGCACGCTGCCATTCAGTGGTTCGCTCGAAAATAAAGGCAACAAAATGGACATTGTCGAATTCCGTGATGATCTTAAATCATACCCGGCACAATTGAGCCAGACAGGCTGGAACTCGGCAATGCCCGTGTTCGGGGATCCTGCAAACCACAATTTTACACCAAAAGCCGATGGTGAAGCTATCGACCGGGGCGTCAGGTTCTTTACAGCTTTTCCTCTCAGTTCGGTTGTAGGAGAATGGGACTTTTATATACATCCGGCTGATCCGTCTGTGGTTATGGGCAGTAACCTTTATATGACCACCGAATACAGCGCCCGGACTGATTACCAGAATGTGCCGAAAAACAATCTTACCATTCACAACCTTAATGATACCAGTTTTGTGAAAGGTGAACTCGAGGATTGGACTACCGGTGCTCTATGGTTCGACGGCCAATCCACATACGGAAGTGTAACAGATGCCGACGTTCGTTCCATTAAATGTAATAATGTGGATATGACCACCAATAATTTTATCATTGAACTGTATGTTAAACCCGATACCAGTTTTGTCAATGGTGTGCTTGTTGCTAAACACGATAACAGTAACGGTTACGAGCTGGGCATAGACGATAGCGGAATGCCAGTCATGACCGTATATGCCGGTGGTACTGTTTCATCGCAGTCAGCAGCCGTGGCAGTCAACGAAGGCGGCTGGCATCATATCCTGGCCGAAGTAAACAGGGCCGGTGCTATTAATATGTATGTTGATGGTGAACTCTCCAATGGTACGCTTGCCGGTTCTCTTCCCGATGCAGGATCTACCCTCGGCAATACATCCGACTTCCTGGTTGGTAAGAATGCAGATGGTAACTTTTTCAGGGGAACCATCGATTTTCTGAGAGTATCCAAAGGCTTGTTGTCGGACGCTAAAACGACTATCGGTGAGCTTTATACGTGGGAAACTGACGGACCATTCCTTTATGATATCACCGGTAAGGCGCCGGACGGACAAAGAGATGCCGGAGCTATTGAAGCAGGTTCAAAACCGTGCCAGATGACAGTCGATCCGCTTAAACTGACCTTTGACGAATCTTCATCATCACAGTTGATCACTATTGATTCTTACCAGGGCTTCAGTCTCTATGGATCGACCGGTGATTTTTTTACTACCGATATTTCCGATGTGTCTGTTAACGTTACCGTTGACGAAAATACCAGGGCTGTGCCAAGATCCGGTGACCTGACCATTTACGGCTGTAATGAATCCCAAAAGGTGACCATTGAACAGCTTGCCGCACCTTGTATGTTTGAAGTTGACGCCGACACACTCTTTTTTACCAATGAACAGCAGTCGGCCACTTTTGAAGTGAATACAAATGATGAATACACGATTAAGCGGAGTGATACGTTCTTCAATATTAAAAAAGTGCCAACCGGCGATTCGGTTGAAGTCAGTATTAATGAAAATACCACCTATACGGAAAGGATTGGTGAAATAACACTAACCGGTTGTGACGGGCCAAAAACCATTCCTGTGATCCAGGAGCCGAGCACTACCTCCGTATTTAATTATCTTCCCGACGGTATGGAGGTTTATCCCAACCCTGTTTCCGGTGGTTTGTTAAACCTGACACTTCCGGATATGAATAAGGAATATACCGTGGTTGTAACCGACCTTGCCGGTAAAGTACTTCTTAATGAGAAGATGCAGGGTGGTCGCCGCTCAGTTGAGATTACCACCGGCCCGGGTACCTATATGTTGCATATAAGCAGCAATGAGGATGATGTGCAGACGAAACTGATTGTGCTGTAGGATCCGATTTGTTAGTAGAATAGTATTAGAATGGCCACCACCCGTTTTGTTCCGGGCTGGTGGCCATTTTTTTCGGAATTAGAATTGAAGGGTGCAGGTTGCGCTTTTTGCTATCCATTGTTCCTTTCAAGAAACATGATCGGGTACCAAATGGTTACCGGCACGCTTTCTTCTGTTTATTTGGAATTTGGAAAGATTGGGGACTTGTCTTTATCGCATTTACTGTTTATATATAGCATGTAGTTCTTTTATATTGGGGTCCCAC
>DASQZK010000027.1:0-4246 GCA_035638735.1 Bacteroidales bacterium | reverse complement strand
CGAAGCGGCCTACCGTTCGCTCACAGCATCGTGGTTCCATCATTCACACCTGCTGGAACTCCTGCGGCAGCTGGCAGGCAAGAACGTGAAGATCATCCTGACCACCGATCACGGTTCTATCAGGGTTCAGAATCCGGTGCGTGTCATTGGTGATAAACGGACATCGGCCAACCTGCGGTATAAGCTCGGACGTAACCTGAACTATAACCCTGGTGAAGTATTCGACAGCCGGAATCCCGAGGAGATTAGGCTGCCCAAATCAAACATATCCTCCTCATATATCTTTGCTTATGAGAATGATTTCCTGATTTACCCAAATAATTATAATCAGTTCGTAAACTATTACCGGAATACATTTCAACACGGCGGGATATCCATGGAAGAAATGCTTATTCCGCTCATCCAGTTAAGCACATAACATGAAGGTCTTCGATATTCCTGCAGAAAAAGATATCCTGCAGGCTGCCCGTACGTTCACACAAGCTATGGACAACCACAGAGTCTTTGCCCTCTACGGCGAGATGGGTGCAGGTAAAACCACCCTGGTTAAGGCAATATGCCAGGTGCTGGAAGTCGATGACACGGTGAGCAGCCCTACGTTTGCGCTTGTCTATGAGTACACCTCCCCGGTAGCCGGTCTCATTTATCATTTCGATCTCTACCGGATCAGGAGCATTGAAGAATTATACGATCTTGGCTATGAAGACTATTTCTTCGGTGGCAACCTTTGTTTCATCGAATGGCCTGAGAAAGCAGAAAATCTCCTGCCAGGCGATGTTGTAAACGTTTATATTGAAGTGAACCCTGACGGGACCAGGACCGTTAAAATGGATGTGTGATACAATTTCTTGACAATTCACGGGAATTGTAGTATTTTAGTTAACCCTCAAAAAAGATACGCAACAATGAACAGACCGGGCTCTACGGGTTCACGATTCTCTTTTCCACAAACAGGAATGATGCCGGGAGAAGAAATGCTGGAAGTCGGGAAAAAGCAAAAAAAACTCATCATAGGCATTCCAAAGGAAGATCATAAGCTTGAAAGCCGTGTGCCCCTCACACCCGAAGCTGTTGAGATACTTACCGGCAACGGGCATGAAGTCATGATAGAGTCTAACGCCGGAAGGGCTGCAAATTATACCGATACAGATTATAGTGAGAGGGGAGCACAGATCCGTGATGAGATCTCCGAGGTTTTTAAAGCCGATATCATCCTGAAGATTGCTCCTCCGACTATGAAGGAAGCGGCGATGTTTCATTCCCAACAGATCCTTATTTCATCTCTTCATCTGGATACCCAGAAGAAAGAATTTATCGAAGCGCTTATTCAGAAAAAGGTGACTGCCCTGGCTTTTGAAAAGATTAAAGACGAAAATGACACCTACCCGGTGACCCGCTCCATGAGTGCCATCGCCGGTAATACGGCCGTACTCATTGCAGCCGAATACCTCAGCAATACCCGTGGAGGTAAGGGCGTGATGCTGGGTGGGATTACCGGTATTACGCCCACCGAGGTTGTTATTCTCGGTGCGGGCACAGCAGCCGAATATGCTGTGAGGGCAGCGATGGGCCTTGGTGCCTTCGTCAAGGTCTTCGACCAGTCGGTGCACCGGCTGAACCGCCTCCAGAATAATGTCGGCGTTCGACTGCATACGTCGGTCTTCCACCCGAGGGTTATTCAAAAAGCCCTGCAGTCTGCCGATGTCCTCATCGGAGCTATCCACCTTGTTGAGAAAGGCCCCAGGTTTTTTGTCACTGAAGAGATGGTCCGGGGCATGAAGAAGGGTTCTGTCATTATCGACATAAGCATCGACCAGGGAGGGTGTGTGGAAACGTCAGAATGCCGGAGCCAGGTCAACCCGGCTTTTATTAAACATGACATCATCCATTTCTGTATGCCTAATATACCTTCACGGGTAGCCCGTACCGCTTCCATTGCCGTTAGCAATGTGTTCCTCCCCTTCCTGCTCGAGATGGGGAACTCAGGCGGGATCATCCATGCCCTGAAAGGCGATCGCGGGTTACGGCATGGCGTATACATATATAATGGTATCCTTACCAATGAGTATATCGGAAACCTGTTCGGCCTTCCGTCAAAAGACCTCGATCTGCTGATGGCTGCTTTTTAATCTGTAATCACATGAAGAAGCTTCTATTCCCTTTATTCCTGTTACTTGTTTTCCTTGCTTCCTGTTCCAGCAAAAAAGAAATCCCTGTCTTAAATGAAGATACCGTTACATTGAGCACGGAATTTTTTGGTGCCAGCGTGTATTACGTGTATGGCTATTCTTTTGAGCAGAGTAAGAAGGTGACGGTGAGCTTCCCGGATACCAGGCAGGTTGCCGATATTGTACCCTCCCGTCTTCAGCAACCCGACGGAAGTGTCATCGGCGCCCAGTTTTCAACCATGGGTAATAATCCTAATGGCTTCAACCTGAAAGGTTCTTTTTCCACCCTGCAGGAAGCCACCGACTTCTATCATTCTTTAACGACCGTTGAAGATACCACCTGGAATAATCCGACCGACATGCTGGCGCCTTTCCAGGTCTACGTCTTTAAAACCTATAAAGAGAATTTTGTGAAATTCATGGTTACCAATGTAAACATAGTAAATACAGGGACACCATCGGAGAATTATGTCGAAATTGAAATCACATACTTTATTCAACGCGATGGCTCCCCGAACGTTTAACCAGATGCCCGGCACCGGCTTGCTTGTTCAGAAAACAACCTGTCTTTACGAATAATTTAATTTTTTAATGCCAGCCAGCGTATAAATTCTATTTTTGTGGGCGAATGTGACTGTTATGAGGATTATCTATAAAATTGGCATACGCGTATATTTCTTCCTTCTGCTATTGGCTTCACCCTTTAATGTAAAGGCACGGCGCTGGTTAAAAGGCCGGCGGGGAATGTGGAAAAAGATTAAGAAGACTATCCCGGCAGGTGCCAGGGTCTTCTGGTTTCATTGTTCCTCTCTTGGGGAGTTTGAACAGGGACGGCCCGTCATCGAAGAAATACGGCAAAGGATGCCCGATTGCTTTATCCTGCTCACGTTTTTTTCCCCTTCGGGCTACGAATTAAGAAAGAATTACCCCGGTGCCGACCTTGTGTCGTACCTGCCCCTCGACACGCGTTTCAATGCCTGGCGGTTCATCAACCTCGTTAAACCTGCCGCGGTCTACTTTATCAAGTACGAATTCTGGTATTATTTTCTGCGTACCTTATATAAAAAGAAAATACCCGTCTACCTTGTCTCGGCGAAATTCAGGGAAGATCAGGCCTTTTTTAAATGGTACGGGAGCTGGTACCGGAAATTCCTGAATTATTTCACCCTGTTTTTCGTGCAGGATGAGAATTCGGCAAAGCTGTTGGCTTCACTGGGTATGAATAATACCATCGTGTCGGGCGATACCCGCTTTGACAGGGTTCATGCCATATCCGAGCGATCGTATGACTATCCGAAGATCGAGAAGTTCAGACAGGATAAAAAGATCGTTGTTGCAGGCAGTACATGGGATAAAGATGAAGATATCCTGGTCGAGTTCATCAACCGTTCCGGCGACGATGTGCGGTTTATTCTCGCCCCGCACGAGATCAGCTCACGAAAAATTTACCGCCTCGTTGAAATGATCGAAGCGCCTGTGGTCCGCTTTACAGAGGAAGAGAAGGCCGGGTTCGCGCGGGCCAAAGTATTGCTTATCGACACCATCGGTCATCTGTCGTCAATCTATAAATATGGTGATGTGGCCTATATCGGCGGCGGATTCGGCAAAGGTATCCATAATATCCTGGAGGCAGCTACCTACGGACTTCCGGTAATCTTCGGACCTAACTATCACAAGTTCCTGGAAGCAAACGAAATGCTTACACTTGAAGCCGCCTTTCATATCGACAACTATCAATCCCTGTCCGACAGACTTGATTATTTACTCTCCGACAGCAGCTATCTTACGCTGTGCTCCTCAAAAGCAAAAGATTATGTTAACTCACGTATTGGCGCCACAACGCAGATTGTTAACGAATCGTTGAAAACTATTCCACACAGTGTGTTATAGAGCAGGTTCTCTTTACCGATCCTGCCGTAATTTGCAACTGGTTAATGTCAAAGGATTGGTTGCATAATGTAATTGCAAGTTAATCTAAAATTAACGATAATTTAGCCTGTAATATTACGGCTGTTGTATTTTTGCCATCGGAAGTCAATCTGTTACTCATCTTAATCTTTAATCTATGAAGCTTATAA
>DASQZK010000026.1:0-4671 GCA_035638735.1 Bacteroidales bacterium | reverse complement strand
CTGATCAGCACCAGAGGTAACGGTTTCTTCAAACGGGTACAGATCCACAATCACGAGGTCAATCTCGGGTATGCCATATTCTTCAAGTTGCTGAAGATCGGAATCAATGTGACGCCTGGAGAGGATGCCGCCGAAAACTTTGGGGTGAAGGGTCTTGACACGCCCACCGAGAATGGACGGATAGGTCGTCAGGTCTTCAACCGAATTCACAGGTATACCGTGGTCTTCAATGAAGGTTTTCGTCCCTCCTGTCGAGATGATTTTAACATCCATCTCATGAAGCTTTTTGACTATCCGGTCTAGATTTTCTTTATAATAAACGGAAATGAGGGCGGTTTTAATTCTCTTTAAATTACTCATTTACAATTTGTTGAATTAAATCATTAAAATTATCAATATCTGGTAAAAATATGGTATTTTAGACAGGAAAATTCGCGCTGTTAAAATTATACAAAGGAAACAGTTTCAACTGAATTTAGGAAAGTTTTCAACAGATATTTGCAAATTATGCTGAAAGTACTTAAGCTTATCGCAGAGAGCTTCATATTTGCCCTGAAGTCGGTGTTTGTCAACAGGCTAAGAACGTCGTTATCATTGCTGGGTATTACCATTGGCATTTTCGCCATTATCTCGGTATTCACCATCGTCGATTCACTTGAAATGAACATCAGGGAAAGTATCAATTCAATGGGAAGCAATGTCATCTATATTGAGAAATGGCCCTGGACGTCAGAAGAGGGGCAGGATTACCCATGGTGGAAGTATGTAAACAGGCCGGTGCCAAACATAAAGGAATACGAAGAACTTGAGGCCAGGCTTAAAAATGCGGAAGCTGTCAGCTTTGTCATCAGTCCGAAAACCTCCATCCAGTATCACGACAACCAGGTGGATAATGCTACCATTACGGGCGTCACAGAAGGCTTTGAAGAAATCCGCAATTTTGACATTCAGAGTGGCCGTTATTTTTCACCTTTCGAGCTCACCGCGGGGCGCAACTTCACCGTTATAGGACATAACGTAGCAAAGCAGCTTTTCCCGAGCATGGATCCCCTGGGGAAGACTATTGAAGTGAGGCATAGCAAGCTCAAAGTGATCGGCATTCTTGAACGCGAAGGCAAGACTAATTTTGGCGACTCGATGGATGATGCCATCATCGTACCGGTAAATTTCATCCGTAATGTGGTAAACATCAGGAATGAGTCGATGCATCCGGCAATATGGGTTAAGGCAGAACCTGGAATTGAACTGGTGGCACTAACCGACGAGATCAGGATGTCGCTCCGGTCTATCCGTCGTCTGAAACCGAATGCCGAGGATAATTTTGCCCTTAACCAGATCAGCATGATCAATAACCAGCTTGAGAAATTTTTCAGCACTCTGAACATCGCCGGATGGTTTATCGGCATTTTCTCGCTTCTGGTAGGCGGCTTTGGTATTGCCAACATCATGTTTGTGTCGGTCAAGGAGCGCACAACCATTATTGGCGTTGAGAAAGCCCTGGGGGCCAGGCGCTATTTTATCCTTTTGCAGTTTGTCTTCGAGTCGGTCCTCCTGGCCCTCTCGGGCGGTATTATCGGCCTCATGCTAATCTTTGGCGGCACGTTTATGATCAACGTTTCATCCGACTTCACCATCACACTTACCCTGGGAAATATCATCATGGGCCTTGTCATTTCGTCGTTAATCGGACTTATTGCCGGTCTGGCACCAGCTTATACGGCAGCACGAATGGACCCGGTGACCGCTATTAATACGAGTTTTTAGAATATCCCGTACATCATCCGGCCCACCAGGAAGTATATTACCAGTCCCATGATATCATTCATGGTGGTGATGAAAGGACCGGTAGCCAGGGCAGGATCGAGTTTCACCTTGTGAAGCAACAAGGGTATCAGTGTTCCGAACAGGGAAGCAAACATAATAACTCCAAAAAGCGAAAGGCTGACTGTAAAAGTCAGGGCAAGGGTGTCGGTCGTAAAGAAATTATAGACAAATATCAAACCTCCCAGCACCACGCCGTTCATCAGTGCCACAAGGAACTCCCGGGCCAGTTTACGTGCCGTCCGTTCTATTCCCGGCGTGTTGGCAGCAATACTTTGAACAATGATAGCCGACGACTGAATGCCAACATTCCCGGCCATAGCGGCTATCAACGGTATGAAGAAAGCCATCTGCGGATTGATCTTGATATCGGTTTCGAACCGGCTTATCACCAGGGCAACAAAAATACCACCTAACAGCCCGATGAGTAACCAGGGTATCCGGGCTCGTGTAAGCATCCACGGCGAATCGGTCGGCTCCACGTCTGCCGATATCCCGGACGCCATCTGGTAATCTCTTTCTGCTTCTTCCTGGATGACGTCAACGATGTCGTCAATGGTTATTCGACCCATGAGCCGGCCAATAGAGTCTACCACGGGAAGCACCACCAGGTCATATTTACTCATGATGGAGGCTACTTCTTCCGAGCCGGCATTGGTACGTACGGAAATAACGTCGGGCTTATAAAGACCTTTTATACGCTGCTGTGGCGTGGCAAGGAGTAATTTCTTCAATGATAATGTACCATGCAGGATTCCATCATCATCCACCACGTACACGTAAAACACCTCGTCAACCTCACCGGCCTGTTTGCGCATTTCTTTCAGGGCTGTCATGATGTTCCAGTTTTCATTCACCCTTATCAGCTCCTTGGCCATAAGTCCCCCGGCCGTATCTTCGTCGTAACTCAGCAGGTCTACAATATCTCCCGCCTGTTCCACGTCTTTCAGGTACTGTAATACTTCCTCTTTTTTTTCCTCAGACAGATCGGCGATCACGTCGGCCGCATCATCGGAGTCCATATTGTGGATGAATTGCTCGGCAATAACTTCAGAAGGAAGCACCCGGAGAAATTCCTCGCGGTCGTCCTCCTCCAGTTCTGCCAGAACATCAGACGCTTTTTCACCTTCCAGGAGCAGGTACAGGAACCTGGCTTCCTCAATGGTCAGGCTGGCATAGATCTCTGCGATATCGGCAGCATGCAGTTCGCGAAGCATGGTCACAGCCGTCGCCTCATCGCGGGCTTCAACAACTTCACGCAGCCGTTCAACATAATCTCTGGTCAGTTCAAAATTCATGTCGTTTTAGTATGAATGAGTATTCTGTGATTCGATTTTTTGGGTGAGACGGATAAATTCTTCCACACCAAGCTCCTCGGGTCTTCGTGTAAAAACCGGATCTTCACGATCCAAATTTACTAAAAGTGACGCTAACGAATTGCGCATCATCTTCCTTCGTTGATTAAAAGCTGTTTTAACGACCCTCCTGAACAAGGCTTCATCACATCCCAGACTCGTCCGTCCGTTCCTCTCAAGCCTGATAACCGACGACTTCACTTTTGGTGGCGGGAAGAACGATCCCGGATTTACGGTAAAAAGATACGAAATGTTATACCATGCCTGAAGAAATACCGATAATATTCCATAACGTTTGGTCCCCGGACCAGAAATAAGCCTCTCAGCGACTTCTTTTTGTATCATTCCCACCACCTCGGGAACTCTGTCGCGGTTATCGAGGACTTTAAAAAATATCTGGCTTGAAATATTATATGGGAAATTTCCGATAATAGCTACACGTTCCCCAAACTGTGAAAGGTCCAGACGCAAAAAGTCGGCCCCAATAAGATGGTCTCCCAGCGCAGGATACTCCTTCCTGAGAAATTCAACGGCCTCATTGTCGATCTCCACAAGGTAAAAATCGATATCATCCCTTCCCTTCAAGAACTGCGTCAGCACACCCTTCCCTGGCCCGATCTCCAGTAGGGCCTGCGCATGTTCCAGCGTTAAGCTTCCGGTGATACGTTCAGCAATGCCCGGGTCGGTCAAAAAATGCTGACCCAGATGTTTTTTTGGTCTTACCATGGTCGTCTCTCTGATGATCCGGTTACCTGCCAGCATCTTTCCATTCGCCGGTAAGAGGCTGTCCATGCCGGCCGAATGGCTGCATCCCGGAAGCCGGTTATTCACATTCAAATAATAAAATTTTGTGTGAAATTACTACTTTTGGGCTGGACAGACACTATCTGCCCTTGTTTTTGTATACAAACGGACATCGAATAAACCTGAAATTCATGAAGAAAATCAAAAACCCGTTTCTTTCGCGCGAAGATTACCAGTGTTTCGGGTGCTCGCCTAAGAACCACCTGGGCCTTCAAATGAAATTTTCCGATGAAGGTGAATATGTCGTTTGCGAATGGGAGCCGCGACCGGAATTCCAGGGATATAACAATGTCCTTCACGGCGGTATACAGGCTACCCTCATGGATGAAATCGCCAGCTGGACCATTTATGTGAAAGCGGGCACCGGAGGCGTGACGTCAAGGATGGAAACGAAATATAAACGGCCTGTGTATACCGATAGAGGCACGTTGACGCTTAAAGCAAAAATAAAGCATACCGTCAGGCGAATCGTCACCGTTGAAGTTCAATTGTTCGACCACGACAGCCGCCTGTGTTCTTTTGGTGAAGTAGACTATTTTACAATGTCGGAGGAAGAAGCCATTAAAAAGTTACTATATCCAGGAAAAGAAGCGTTCCGGTAAAAAAAACAGAAGATTATGCCATATAATTTCGACGAAATCATCAACAGGGAACATACCGCATCTGTTAAATACGATCTCAGGAAAGAGCT
>DASQZK010000025.1:0-2987 GCA_035638735.1 Bacteroidales bacterium | reverse complement strand
ATGTATACCAGGCTGAGAAAAACAAGGAAGAAAATAAACGGCATCTGCCGTAAAACAGATTTACGCGTCAGCAGGGTACCGTCAATCATTCCTCTGAGAATGCCACTACCCGACGATGATGAATCCTTGTCCTTCCCGGATTCCTTCTCGTCGATAAATTCAATATGTTCCTCTTCTCCCGTCTTCATGATTTCTCCACAATTCTGAGTTTAGCACTTCTTGCCCTCGGGTTAACCTTTATTTCGGCTTCCGAAGGCACGATAACGTTACGGTTTATCATCCTGAAGGGCCGATGAATGTTTCCGTAGAAGTCTTTTTCAACGTTTCCTTCATGATTCCCCGTTTTCAGGTATGTCTTTACAATCCGGTCTTCAACCGAATGGTAGGTCAGAACAACCAACCGCCCCTCTGCCCGGAGTGCCCCGGACGATTGTTGGAGCATTTCCCTGAGGGCCGACATCTCATCGTTCACCTCTATCCGCAGTGCCTGGAAAATTTTAGCCAGGATCTTGTTTCTCTGGTATTCAGGCACAAACGATGAAATCGCCCTGATAAACTGTTCCGTGTCAGAGAACTTATTTTCGCTCCTGCTCCGGATAATCATGCCCGTAAGATTACGATACCCTTTGATCTCCCCGTATTCCCTGAATATCCGGTTAAGTGCGTCGGCGTCCCAGGTGTTCAAAACATCGGCTGCGGTCAACCCCGCGCCCCGGTTCATTCTCATGTCAAGTCCGGTATCCTGCATAAACGTGAAGCCCCGCTCCCTCTCATCAATCTGGTGTGAAGAAATGCCGAGATCGGCCAGGATGCCGTCGACAAAATCAATATCATAAAACCTGAGAAAATTCCTTAAGAACCGGGAATTTGCGTGAATAAATGTGAAACGTGGATCGACAGGGGCATTTGCTTTCGCATCAATATCCTGATCAAAGGCATATAACCTTCCCTTTTTTCCAAGTTTTTCAAGAATCAGGCGGGAATGCCCCCCACCACCAAAGGTCAGATCAACGTAAATGCCCTCTGGTTTAATATTAAGTCCGTTTACACTTTCTTCTAACAGTACCGGTTTGTGATAGGTCATTCCTCATTGGTTTGTTCAAAGGACCCACCAAGTATCTTCTCAGCAATAGTGGCAAATTCATCATCAGCTTTGCTAACCTGCTCGTAGTTCTTCTGCGACCAAATCTCAATCTTACCATACTGCCCCGCCAATACTACCTCGTCTTCAATCTCCGCAAATTCGGTCAACCTCTTCGGTATGAGAATGCGATTGTTCGCATCGGGATTCACCTCTGCCGTGCCACTGAAGAACATCCTCAGAAAACGGCTGTGTTCCCGGTTAAAAGGATTGGTTCTGGCCCTGATCAACTGATTCTGTCTTTCCCATTCTTTCATCGGGTAGAGAATAAGGCACTTGTCGAATACATCCCGCTTCAGGACAAAACCATCCTGGAAATCCTCTTTCATCTGCCGCTTAAATGCCGACGGAAGAGAAACCCTGCCTTTCGCATCAACTTTGCCGTTATAGTCTCCGATAAAAGTTATCATGAGTATACAGTTACTATAAGATGTAAAAGTAAGACAAATTTCCCCCACTTTCTACCACTTTATCCCATTTTTTTACACATTGTTAATAACTTTTTCCATTTTGCCCCAATGACAGAGATGTTGGAATTGAGGGAATAAACTATGAGATTCCGTCATTTTTTGTATTTTTGGGCATGCCAACAACCATGGAGTAACATGCAAGAGAATTCTGGTGAGTCGACCGTACAACCTATTGATATCCGGCAGGTTTTCAGGGATAAAAATCCGCGGCTTGCGCGCTTTATTCCCGGCATAGCTTATTGGCTTATTGAGAAACTGGTCCACCTGGACTTTGTGAACTATATTCTTAAGAAACACGGCAATAAGCGGGGGTTGGATTTTGCAGAAGCATCCATACAGGAATTCAACATCACGGTTGAAGTGAGAGGGGAAGAACGTCTGCCGTCGGGTGGCCGGTATGTTTTTGCCTCGAATCACCCGCTTGGCGGATTCGATGGCATGATCCTGGTGACCCTGCTTCAGAAAAAATACCATAATCTCAAGGTTCTTGTCAACGACATCCTGAGGAACATCAGTTTGATGGACGATATCTTCGTCCCCATCAACAAGCATGGGCAGCAGTCATCAGAAGCTGTCAGGGAGATTGACCGGATATTCAATTCCGATAACCAGATACTGACTTTCCCTGCCGGGCTTGTTTCCAGGAGGAAAAGGGGCGTGATACGTGATCCGGAATGGAAAAAGAACTTCATCACCAAGTCGGTAAGTTCCAGGAGGGATGTTATACCAGTGCATGTAAGCGGGCGATGCTCGAACGTTTTTTATTTCGCGGCCAATCTGCGCAAGTTTCTCGGTATTAAATCCAACCTCGAGATGATGCTGTTACCCCATGAAACTTACCGTCACCGTAACGAACATATTGTTATCACAATTGGTTATCCTGTTAAGTGGCAAACATTTAACAAATCAAGGAAAGCCGGCGAATGGGCAAAAAAAATCCAGGAGTATGTCTACACCCTGGCCGACGGAAAGGCAGCCCCATTTAACCCCGACGAGGTATAATTAGGCATGGGGTATTGGAAACATCATTAAATCATTAAATTTGTCTGCTCAAAATTGACTATTATGGAAAACATCATTCCTCCGGTCCCAAAGGAGAAACTGTTACAAGAACTAACCGGAGATAAGTTTATCAGGCGGACCAATAATGCCGGTAACCAGCTATTTATAATCAATCATCAGGACTCGCCAAATCTCATGCGCGAGATCGGACGCCTGCGTGAGATGACATTTCGTGCTGCCGGTGGCGGGACAGGGAAATCGATCGATATCGACGACTACGATACCGGGGAAGTGTCGTATAAGCAGCTTATTGTATGGGATCCTTCGGAGCAGGAGATTCTTGGCGGGTATCGTTTCCATATCTGCGATGGCAC
>DASQZK010000024.1:0-2581 GCA_035638735.1 Bacteroidales bacterium | reverse complement strand
AATATGCTGAATAACACTCAAAGGTAGAAAATTTTATCGATTTTTTTTCCTCACCTAAAATAAGTCAAAAAAATTAAGAAAACGCATGTAAAAGCACCCTATTTACTAATATTTTGCAACCAGGGGGATTCGTCTTCCTGTTCCAAAGGCTTTCGACGATATTCTCAATATAGGTGGTGTCTGGTAGCGTTTGTATTCATTTGTGTTCACCATCTTTATTATTTTTCGCACTAACTCACTATCGAAGCCGGCTGCAGCGATCTCATCGGCCGGCATATTTTTCTCAATATAGTCGTTTAGTATTTCATCCAGGACATCATATTCGGGCAATGAGTCGGTATCTTTTTGTTCATGTTTCAGTTCTGCCGACGGTGGTTTGGTGATGATATTTTCGGGGATGACCTCGGTTTTTGTATTGATAAACCGGGCCAGGTCGTACACTTCCGTTTTATATACATCGCCCAGGACCGACAATCCGCCGCTCATGTCCCCGTAAAGAGTGCCGTATCCGACGGCGGCTTCACTTTTATTACTTGTATTTAACAGGATATGACCAAATTTATTGCTGAATGCCATCAGTAAGGTTCCCCTGATCCTTGACTGGATATTTTCCTCTGCGATATCTTCAGGAAGGTCTTTGAAAAGGGGTTTAAGAGCTGACCGGTATGCATCGAAGATGTCGTGGATCTTTATCTGGTCGTAGCTCACTGCCAGGTTTTTTGTCAGCAACTCTGAATCGGTAATAGAATGACCGGATGAATATTCCGATGGCATCAGCATGGCATAAACGTTATCGTTTCCCAACGCCCTGGCTGCCAGGACGAGGGTAACGGCTGAGTCGATGCCGCCGGAAAGGCCGACAACAGCTTTGGTGAAGCCCATCTTATTGAAATAACCCCTGATACCTGTTATCAGGGCATCGTGGACCATCTTCATGGAAGTGGGCTGCTCGAAAACAGGCGGCTTGTCATTCCTGTAAAGGTTTTCGAGCTCAATAGTGCGTTCATCGGGCTTGAAATAGCTGAGGTGTTCCACGATTTCACCCCTGTTGTTGATCGCCATGCTGCCGCCTTCGAATATGAGCTGTGTTTGTGCCCCAACCTGGTTTACGTAAATGACAGGCAGGTTATATGTCCTGGCTTTATCGATAAAGATCTGCTTTTTTATTTCTGTTTTTGTGTGTGAAAATGGAGACGCCGCAATATTGATGACGAAATCGGGTCCGAGAGCGGCCAGTTCTTTCATTGGGCTTAGTTTATAAAGCCGACGGCGGGCAAATTCATTTTCAACGGGTTGATCGTCCCACAGGTCCTCACAGATGGTAACAGCCATCTTTTTACCTTTAAATTCCAGAAGGCTGAAATTTGTGTTTGGCTCAAAATGACGGTACTCATCGAAAATGTCGTAGGTCGGTAACAATGATTTATAAAATTTTTGCTGCACTTTACCACCGGTAAGGAAGTAGGCCGTATTAAAGAGCATTTTCCCCTTCGGGTCGGGATTCAGGGAAGGGCCGCCAATGATAACGCCGATATTTTTGCAGATACGGGCGATCTTCTCAATCTCATCCTCGCAGCGCTGCACAAACTCCTTGCGCTCGAGCAGATCGAGCGGAGGGTAACCGCAAACAGACAGTTCGGAGAAGATAACCAGGTCGACATTATACTGCTGCGCCTTTTTGATCTCGAGAACGATATTGGTTGTGTTTTCCAGGAAGTTCCCGATATGATAATCCAGTTGTGCTAATGAAATTTTCATAATACGTCAGGTTAAAACAATATTCCCAGTACAAGGGCTAATGAATAGGTATATATTTTATCCGCCGAACGGTTTGTTACATCCATAAAACCAGGATAATACCCGAGGCCGCCAACGATGGCCGTATTCCCGCCCAGGCTGTATTCCACCCCTGCTTCAACGAAATAATTAATGTTAAACATCCCGGTTTCCTCCCTGAGGTTGGTTTTGTCGATGGCGCCATCTTCTGAAGTGCCTCTCGCCCTGATATTCACCATAGGAGTGAGGCCGGCATTTACCCAGATGGTGGTATAACCGATCTCGATGGTTTTGAATTTCAGTCCGAGTGGCAACGAAATATACTGAAGATGATACTTTACGGTATTTCCCGGGGGTACCATCAGCTTGCTGCCGTTCGAGTCGATATATATGCTGTCGCTGTATACCAGCCGGCCACCGAGGTTGTTTATAGTCAGACCCGTTGAAAACGCATAATGTTCGGCAAAGAACAGATCGAGTTCAATACCGGTGTTGAGTCCGGCCACTGCACCCTCTGTTTTGATAGCGTCATTGTTTGTCGTCATCCAGTTAATCTGCGGGCTGGCCATAAAGCTGAACTTTGCTTTTTGTCCGTAACTGTTCATGCTCACAATAAGGATGAGTAACGGCAGGAGTAGCTTCTTCATCATAACGTTTCAAATTGATGATACCAGACAATAAAGGGAAATCCGGATGTGTTTATTAATTTAGCATTTTATTTGTTACAAAAGTATAATTTTTATTCACCGCTTCATATTCAAAACGCTACTAATGAACCGAAGGTTTATCAGGATTATCTGGATTA
>DASQZK010000023.1:0-7186 GCA_035638735.1 Bacteroidales bacterium | reverse complement strand
GCCTCCATATTAATTTTTTTGTACTGCCGTATGTCAAGGTCGACATTTTTATAAGCCGCCCTCGCATCGGCGTCTTCAAGTTGGTTCACCTTGAGAACGATCGACTGCTCATTAAGCTGGGTAAGCTGCGGCTGCGATGGATCGATCTGGCGGGTAACTCCCGGGGGGAGGACGTAGTTAACGGGTGTCCGGCCCGCATTTTCTTCGATGTTCACCGCCGAAATATCGAATGAACCGTCGGAGGGCTCCGAGCCTGTCCAGGCTTCGCTTCCCTGGCTGAACGGAAGCGAGTACTTCCGCCATTCACCCCTGATGAGGTCCAGCTTGGCAAAACGTAAAATAACCGAATCGGAGAAATTGGTAAGGAACATACGCATAAAACGTATGGACTTAAAATCCTGGATGCCGCCTACCCGTCTATCAAAGTCTGTGATGGGAACCCTGAACTGGTACCAGGTTACAGACGATTTCGTTCCATTCTTAAATTCGGCATCGTCAATAACCTTGTCGACAATAAAATTGCGTCCTACTTCGAGATCCTGTTTCCTCAGGCTGACATGATAGGAATAATAACTTTCACTTTCACTAAGGGTATTGTCACGGTTAATATCCTCTACGTCGGGAAGAGTGGAGCCGCTGGTGGGATATGATTCCTTCGTCTGTTCAAAACTCGGTGAATTGCCTTCCAGTCCGTTATAGTTCTTATACCTTTCAAGAATTCCGAGTTGTATCTGGTCGTAGTCGGACCCCCGGTAATAATGAAAGTCATCACTCGACGGGTCATTAGCAATAGCATCATAAGCATCCGCATTTAGTATGGGTTTAATTTTTTCAAGGAAAGAACTGAAAAAACTCTGTTCGTCTGCATCACTCAAACCGTCTAAACCCACATCCTGGTATTTTCTGGCTTCAATATCGTTATTGAATGCGGGTACCAGTGACTGTACCAACGGAATACGTCCCCAGGCGGTTGTGTCGACCTGGGTCACCACGGGCCCGGAGGGAAGTCCATTCTCAAAGGATTTCCTGGAGTCTTTCAGCACGTCTTCCGAGATGTTTCCCAGGTTAATGTAGAGGTCGCCGCCCGGATTATCGGGTTGTTCAACGTATGGATCCATGAGCCAGAATTCAATGAACTCAATGTTGGCAGCTTCAAAGTCGTTAGACTGGATTTCACGCATAATACCACCCCAGCGGTCTTCCGGGTTCCCAAGCGAACCGTCAGCATTAATATCGGTGAAATCGTAGTTGTAGGGTCCCCTTTGGGTCGGGTAGTACGCCAGGTTGAGCACCGAAATATTTGTAGGTATATTATTCGGCGTTTCTTTGTTTTTGAAAATGTCCCTTTCGTATACTTCCCTTACGTAATGACTCGACTGAAGGTCGGGATTATTCTTGATAAAATCGGGGGTGAGGGAGTTGTCGCGCAAAAACAACGGGTCAATGACATACCAGGCGAGCTTTGCCCTCCCATAGCCATACGACAGGTCATTTATCTTTTCGGCGTTTGGGAAATAACCTTCAGGTGCACTCGAAATAGACCAGGCAGCAAATGATTTCATATCGAGCGAGGTCTCACTGCCTTCAAAGTCGTCGATATAGGCATTTCCTTCCTTCTGAATGGCTCGTGAATGGCCGGGAACAAGGTCGGCAAATTCACCTACGAAGGTCACGTCCGAGGGTTCTTTGGTTTCGATGAGTGGAAGGGCATCCACCAGCCTGGTCAGTAACCTTGACTGGGTATGGTACGAGGTGTTCAGTCCCCAAATTGTGTTGGAAATCGGTTCGTCGCCAATGTTTACCTTCTGGGTAAGTGGCCTTTCGGTAAGGTTCAGAATGGTTGCCCCCACATTGAAATCATCCGATATCTTGTAGTCGAAGTGCGATCCGATGAGTGTCTTGGTCTGTATATTGAAAAGCGAATTATTCTCGAGCGAGATCTTGATTGGCGTTCCCGACTCGAGGATTCCCTGGTTGATGATGGTCACGCGGCCAAGGGTATAGTCAACGGTAAAGTCTGAGCCCTCATTCAACTGCCTCCCACCCGCGGTAACTTTAACCGAGCCCTGGGGAACATTCATGGCATTCAACATAATTTCCGATGAAGAGGACGATTGGAAGGAACCTTCGAGTTTAAACTTGTTCTTTTCCGCGATCTGTTGTGCCTTGGTTTTTGTCGAATCGTACAGCTCCTGGAACACATAGCGTTGTACTACCGATTCATCGCCGCCGTTATCCCTGATAATCTTCGCCAGGTCTGAGCCGAAGGGTTCGAGAACGGGAAAGAAGACCCTTCCGTTGGAAGGATTAATGGTTATACCGGGAATAAAGTCAAAAAGACCGTCGGGATAAGGGTCGTGGTTCGAGTTCAGGTTATCGAGGTTTAGCTGTTCAAGGAGTATTTTCTTGTTAAGTTCGCCTTCCGGGATATAATTAATAGCATTACCCGTCTTATCGTCCTGGTAAAGGACATCCAGGGTAAAATCCTGGGCGGTAACCTGGTAAGCACCAATGGCATAAACGTTTTTCATCATGAGGTCCCAGGTATATGATGAGGGTGTGAAATTGGTACTTTTTATCAGTTTAAGGAAAAGCGCCTGAGGGGCATTTATACCGCTCGATGATGAAAGTTCACCCACCCTGAAAGTCTTCCCGTTATAGGTATATTCGTAGGCTACAGCCAGGACCTCATCTGAATTCAGGGCTGAGTTCAGGGAGATATACCCGAGTTTCTCGTTGACGTTGTACTCTCTGGTAGACAGTAACCTGGCATTTTCAATTTTTTCGTAGTCGCGCCCCAGTGTCAGTGATGCAAGGGCGCTGGTGGCAGTAGTAATGTCCCTCGCCTGAGAGTTATTAGACATCTGGCTGTAGAGGTCATTCAAGCCATTCCTTGGATTGTTACCCCGTTCACCGGGAGTACGCTGGAACTCGTCCGAGTAAGGGTTGGGCTCGGCCAGGTCGGTGAAGGCCAGAATATTCCGCGACTCCTTGAAGTCATTCGTTTTATTGGTCACCCACACCTCAATACGGGTAATATTAATGCCGGAATTGATGATGGGTAGATTTTGGAGTGCAAGGTTATAATTATCACGGAAATAGTCGGAGAGGAAATAGTGCTTGTTGGCATCATAATCGTCGGCCGTAACCGAAAAATCCTGCACCTGTGCACCACCCTGAACTTCAATGGTTGATGTTTCCCCTTTTTGCTGCGAGAAAATACTCGTCATGGTGAGTTTTCCGAACTGCATCTCTGTCTTAAGGCCGAACAGGCTCTGGCTTCCCGTGATAAGGGAACCGGTCAGCGGCAATGACACGTTCCCGGCTTCGATCTTCTTAATAATTTCATCCTCTTTACCCGAATATTCGAGCTTGGTCTTATTCTCGAAATCGAAAGTAGCTTCTGTATTATAGTTGACGTCCAGCTTCATCTTGTCGCCGATGCTGCCGGTAACATTCATCAGAATTTTTTCTTCGAAATTGAAAGATGGTGTTCGCCTGAGTTTCTCGGTGAGTGTGGGGTTATCAGTTTTCGAGAGGTTGAACCCAAAGATGAGTTCGGCACTGCCTGAAGGGGTAATATTGATGGCGTTGCTGCCAAAAACCCGGTCGAAAGCTTCACCGCCAATATTAAGTTGCGGGATGAACGACGACTGGTTTTCAAGGTTTTCACTTTTTGATTTGAGTTCCCAGTAGTTTTTGAGTTCCTTTTGCGAGGTGTATTTCTCATACTCTTTCTTGCTCATGCTGTAGGGCGGACTAATCTGGAAATCGCCTACTTTTTGAGTGAAATAATACTGCTTGGTGACCGGGTCGTAAACCACGGAATTATCGATATTTGAAGGCTGGTGACCGTATAGTGGCGACTGGAGACCGGAGTTGGAATAGGGGTAGTTATTCTCAAGGCTGAAAGGATATCTCAGTTCTGACGAATCGGGGGGCAAAGCCCGTAATTCACCAATCTCTGGTAACGGCTTATAAAGGTAACCTTCTCCGTCATTTGCTTTAAGGACAACAGGGGTAAGCAAAATGAAAACAGGAAAGACCAGCGTAATTATATTTGCTAATCCTCTTTTCAAAAATAGATAGTTACAAAAGTTTTAAAGCTTGTTTAACAACATCTTCGACGGTCAGATCAGGTTTTTCAGTTAAGAGTTTACCTATTACTTTTTCAACCTGTTTCTTCGCAAATCCGAGTGCGACTAAAGCAGATAACGATTGTTCGCGGATAGTATTGCGTTCTGAAATGAATAAATCATCAATTTTACCCCCTTTGTGGATCTTGTCTTTGAGGTCGACAATGATTCGTTGGGCCGTTTTTTCACCGATACCTTTAATACTCTGAAGGGCAGACACATTTCCTTCTGTAATGGCCTGAGACACTTCATCGGGTGTCATTGAAGATAAGATTACCCGAGCCGTGTTAGCACCAATACCGCTTACCGAGATGAGGTGACGGAATGTTTCTCTTTCGTTTCTGCCCAGGAAACCGAACAGGATATTAGCATCTTCACGGATGACCTGGTGGATATAGACGCGGACAACACCCGATTCTGGCAGTCCTGAGTATGTATACAGTGAGATATTAATGAAATAGCCTGCTCCACCATCCTGTAGGACAAGGTGGGCGGGCGTTTTCTCAACAATAACGCCCTCGATAAATTCGTACATAAGGTTTATTTTGCGCTTAAAAGTAGTTAAAATAGAACAGCTCGCAATGGGTGTATATTGTTGAAAGGGGAAATTATTTGTTGAGAGGCACGGCCGTGCGCCCTTCGTTTATTCCAACACGTCCGTTGTGCACCCCTATGATAATTCCGACAAATTTTGAGCATCGACAACGGCAATGGAGGCTATGTTGACGATTTCCCGGACCGAACTTTCCATTTGTAAAATGTGGATGGGTTTGTTTATGCCCAGTAAAATTGGTCCAATGACTTCGGCACCACCTATTTCCTGCATCATTTTATAGGCAATATTTCCCGAACTCAGGTTTGGGAAAATGATGGTGTTCACATCTTTATCGGCCAGTTTTGAGAATGGGAACTTACTCATTCTCATCTCCGGGTTAAAAGCGAAATTGGACTGCATTTCACCGTCGACGATAAGGTCGGGATGTTCGCGGTGAAGGATTTCAACCGCCTCGTGGGCACGTGACGGGCTTCCTGTTCTTATTGAACCGAAGTTGGAGTATGAGACCAGCGCGATATGTGGTATGATATTAAAACTCTCGACTGCTTTTGCTGTTAGCAGGGTTGTATCGACCAGTGTCTGCACCCCGGGCTGGATGTTTACGGTTGTATCGGAGAAGAAGTAAGTACCTTTCTTGGTTTGAACGATATACATACCGGCGATGTGCTTTTGGGTATTATTCGTCCCGCATATCTGGATGGCCGGTCGAATCACGTCGGCATATTTACTGGAAAAGCCACTTACAAGGGCATCCGCTTCACCGGTTTCCACCATCATGGCGCCAAAATAGTTCGGGTTGAACATCAGTTCTTCAGCCTCGTCGTAGTTTAGTCCTTTCCGCTGTCTTTTTTCAAAAAAGTAAGCCGCAAACTTGTCACGCCGGTACTCTTCTTCCTTGCTTCTCGGGTCAATGACCATGACCTGTCCAATCTCGAGGCTGTTTTCTTCAATCAGCCAGTGTATTTCTTCCTTGTTACCAAGGAGTACCGGAATGGCCATGTTTTCCTTGATTAATTCCTGGACAGCCTTCAGTACTTTATAATTGGCGGCTTCGGCAAATACAACCCGTTTGGGATTTTGCTGTGCCTTCATCCTGATATCCCGAATTAAGAGGTTGTCGAGACCGAGACGTTTTCTCAAACGTTCTTCATACTTACCCCAATCGTCGATAAATGTTCGTGCCACACCTGTTTCGATGGCGGCTTTAGCCACTGCAGGAGCCACCCTGGTAATAAGCCTTGGGTCGAGCGGTTTGGGTATTATGTATTCACGGCCGAAGACCAGGTTTTTTGCTTTGTATGCTCTGTTGACCGTCTCAGGTACATTTTCCCGGGCAAGTTCGGAAAGAGCTTTGACGGCCGCTATTTCCATTTCCTGGTTGATGGCCGATGCCCTTACATCGAGTGCCCCGCGGAAGATAAAGGGGAAGCCGAGAACATTGTTGATCTGGTTGGGGTAGTCGGATCGCCCGGTAGCAAAAATGATATCACTGCGTGTTTCTATGGCTTTCTCATAGGCGATTTCGGGGTTCGGGTTGGCCATGGCAAAAACGATCGGGTCACGGGCCATGGTTTTAAGCATTTCGGGCGTGAGGATGTCAGCAACCGACAGACCGAGGAAAACGTCGGCACCGGCCATGGCATCACTGAGGGTTTTCTTGTCGCTGTCGATAGCAAATTCAGCCTTGTATTTATTTAGGTCTTTGCGGGACGTTGTGATCACGCCCTTGCTGTCGAGCATGGTTACATTTTCCCTTTTCACGCCGAGGTTGATATATAACCTGGTGCACGATATGGCGGATGCCCCGGCACCGTTAACCACCACTTTTACGTCTTCCGGCTTTTTATTGACCAGTTCCAGTGCATTCATAAGTCCCGCTGCCGAGATGATGGCTGTGCCATGCTGGTCGTCGTGAAAAACGGGGATATCGAGTTCGTCCTTGAGCCGGCGTTCAATTTCAAAACATTCCGGGGCTTTGATGTCTTCAAGGTTTATGCCACCGAAGGTTGGTGCAATAGCTTTGACTACATTGACAAATTCGTCGACATTTTCCTGGTCGACTTCGATGTCGAACACATCGACGTCGGCAAAAATTTTAAACAGCAGGCCCTTACCTTCCATTACAGGTTTCCCGGCAAGTGCGCCGATATTTCCAAGGCCGAGAACGGCGGTTCCGTTAGAGATAACGCCGACAAGGTTCCCTTTGGCAGTGTAGTTGTACACATTGTCTGCTTTGTGCTTTATTTCGAGGCACGGTTCGGCAACGCCGGGTGAGTAAGCTAAAGAAAGATCAAGCTGCGTAGAATGAGGTTTCGTGGGAATGACCTCGATCTTTCCCGGTCGACCCTGGGAGTGGTAGTTTAATGCGTCTTCACGCGTAATTTTTGCCATGGGAATAATAATTATTATTAGGATACCGGTTATTAATCACCAACAAAATTATGAAAGCTTCAGATCAAATGTATGGAATGTTGATGAACAACATCATGTTTTC
>DASQZK010000022.1:0-3749 GCA_035638735.1 Bacteroidales bacterium | reverse complement strand
AACCAGAGGAAACAATATACCGATGGAGGTATCATGGTGGAAGTGGACCTTGTTAAAAACAACGACACTACAAGAGTGAACCACTATTCCTACCTGCCTGTATGGGTTTGGAAACCTCTGAAAAAAGATATGGGTAACTATTTCGTACTGATTCCTGTCACTACCGGCGATGAGGATCTGAGGCAGTTGAAAATGCAGGAAAAAGACAGGGAACAGATGAATCAATTCCTTGACGATACCCGTGAACACCTGGCAGGTGTTCCTCTGAATCCTTTCCTGCCTTCCATAAAAAATCCGGGATCTCCTGTGGAAACCCCGGATAACAATTAACAGTAATATTTTTCCCGGTAGAACCGTTTCTGCCTATTCAGCTTCCTTTTCTCCAAGGATCTCATCATCAACGAGTATACGACCGCAATATTCACAAACGATGATCTTCTTTCTCGATTTAATGTCGAGTTGCCGCTGAGGCGGAATCTTATTGAAGCATCCGCCACAGGCATCCCTCTCGACAGTTACAACGGCAAGTCCGTTTCTGGCATTTCCGCGAATCCTCTTATACGCCGTAAGGAGACGGGGCTCTATCCTGTCTGCAATGTCTTCGGACTTCTTGTTGAGTGCATCTTCCTCTTTCTTGGTCTCCGTCACGATATCATCAAGTTCTTTCTTCTTGCTGTCGAGATCACTCTGACGCTCTTCAAACTTCTTCCTCGCTTCTCCGATCTGCTCATTCTTATCGTTCATCAGTACCGTGAACTCGTTGATCTTCTTCTTGCTGAGTTCAATTTCGAGTGTCTGGAACTCAATTTCTTTTGAAAGAGAATCGTACTCCCTGTTGTTGCGTACATTATTCTGTTGCTCCTGGTATTTTTTAATCAGTGATTCGGAATTGATGATTTCCTGTTTTTTGGAAGCGATGTTCTGTTCAAGACTCTTAACTTCCTGATCGTAATTGTTGATACGGGTTTCCAGGCCCGCCAGTTCATCTTCCAGGTCCTGAACCTCCAGGGGAAGCTCTCCTCGAAGAATTTTGATCTTATCAATTTCCGTATCTACCTGCTGTATTTCATACAGCGCCTTGAGTTTATCCTCAACGGAAATTTCCGCAGTTTCTTCAATTTTCGATTTCTGCTCAGCCATAGGACTATATATAATTAATTGGATTTGTAATTACTTCTGACAAACGAACTGCAAATTTAGGGAAATTTTTTGTAACTAGTTCATAAAAGAGTTCTTTTGTAAACTGTTCACTCTCATAGTGTCCGATATCGGCAACAAGAATCCGGCCATCGGCTTCGAAGAACTGATGATATTTAAAATCGGCAGTAATAAACGCATCCGCACCTGCCGATATGGCATTTTCCAACAGAAAACTTCCACTTCCTCCACATACAGCCACGTGTTGTACTGTTTTGCCTGTGAGACGCGTATACCGCACACAACCAGCATTAAAGACAGCTTTTACGGCATTCAGGAAATCATGCTCCTCCATGGCTTCCTCAAAGCGGCCGGTCATACCCATGCCTACCTGGGGCCATGAATTCTCCAGGGTATAGAGATCCCAGGCTACTTCTTCGTATGGATGGTTGTCGAGCAAGGCAGCTATCACCCTGTTTTTTATATGTGAAGGCAGCACCGTTTCAACCCTTACTTCTTTCTCGAAATGCAACTGTCCTTTTTCACCCACGTAAGGACTGGCATTCTCTGAAGCTCTGAATGTCCCGGTACCATCTACATTAAAGCTGCATTGGTCATAGTCACCAATTACCCCTGCACCAGCATGGAAGATGGCCTCTCTGACTCTCGAGGCATGATCTGCAGGCACAAAAAAAACAAGCTTCAGCAGTTTACCTTCTGCCGGGGCCAGTACCTTTCGGTCGACCAAACCAAGCTTATCGCATATCCTGCCATTTACCCCGTGCTCAACACTGTCGATATTCGTGTGGACGGAAAGAATGGCAATATCTCCTTTTATGGCTTTGAGAAGTATCCGTTCGGTGGCATTCTTCCCCGTGAGGCCTTTCAATTGACCAAAAATGACCGGATGGTGGGAGATAATAAGGTTCAAGCCTTCCCTGACAGCTTCGTCAACAACCTCCTCTGTAACATCCAGGGTAATAAGAGCTCCACTGACGTCTGCCCCGGGATTGCCTGTTTGCAAACCCGAATTGTCATAGGATTCCTGGAATGAAAATGATGCTGTCTGCTCAAAAAAAGAAACGATCTCTTTCAGTTTCATACTCGGGTAACATTTTGTTGGGGGGATAAACAATAAGGTATTCCCTTACCGCACCGGGTTCGGGATTGATCGTGTAAGCCGGAGATGCCTATCGCATCTTTAATGTTCACTTCTCCAGTTCTTCCCTGATTTCGAGAAGCATTTGTTTGATCCCGTTCAGGGTCTGGATAACCTCGAAATCATTGACGGTACCATCCTTGTTTTCTTTCATCTTTTTCTGGGCTCCCTTCAGAGTCATCCCTTTCTCTTTCACCAGGTGGTAGATAATATGAAAATTATCAATATCATCTTTCGTGAAGAGCCGGTTCCCTTTCTTATTCTTTTTGGGCTTGATAATATCAAACTCTTTCTCCCAGAACCTGATTAAAGAAGTATTAACATTAAACATTTCCGCAACTTCACCAATCGAGTAATACAGTTTCTCGACTTTTGTCTCCTTATAGGGCATTTTTACGGGATTAAAAAAAACAGAAACACCAAAATAGGGAAATTAGCAGGAAAAAACAATGATTTCATTTTTTTTCTCCCGAACTATTTTACCCCGGTACCGACTATCTTTGCAACAACCACATTTTCAACTTAATATATTAAGATGAAAATGCCACCCGAACAGGTCATCTGTCAGGGCTTCTTGTGAACAAGGTTCGATAGTCCCGCTACAGGTGCGGGTGCAATCACCCATCCCTCGTCGTCGATGACAATATCGTCTTCCGGGAAATCAAGCCGGGTGAGGTCACGGATTTTTTTCATGGCGCGCTGTCCCGGGTCAGGCAAAGGTCCGCCTCCACCGGCCTGGTAAAATGAATGAATCCTGGCTTTAACAAAATTCCCCTGTCTGTCGAGCCACACCTGTAGAGCAGGTGCATAGGCGTTCGGTCCCGAAAGATTGAACCGCGACCAGGTGCAGAAATTTCCCAGACTGTAGGCGATGAGCTTACCTTTATAAAATTCAACGGCACGTACAACATGTGGGCCGCTTCCAATCACCAGGTCGGCACCGGCATCGACGACAGTATGAGCAAAACGGTAAACATTCCCCCTGTTGTTGCCATAGAAAACTTCGTCCTCACGGGTTACATGCTGATGATCTTTTCCCTCTGCACCACCATGAAAGCCAACAATAACGAGGTCGCATTCTTTACTTAGCCTTGCAACCAGTTCTGCAGCCCCGTTATAATCTTTGAGATTCATGGTCCCGGTATGCGGAGAAAAGGCACAATAGGCAATTTTAAGCCCCAGCGTATCGTAAATCGTATATGGATAAGTGTTGAAACCAGCAAAATGCATACCAGCCTCCTGCAAAATGCGGGCAGAATTGGCTCTTCCCTGCGGACCAAAATCGTTGACATGGTTGTTGGCAGTACCCAGGATATCGAAACCGGCCTCTTTAATGGTATACACATAATTGTCGGGCATCCTGAAAACATAACATATTTTTGGATCATTACATGATTTAGGCGTTCCCCCCAGAGATGAAAAGACACCTTCAAGGTTCCCTGTGGCCAGGTCT
>DASQZK010000021.1:0-2362 GCA_035638735.1 Bacteroidales bacterium | reverse complement strand
AGGTGTGGATGAAAAAAATAGCCGGTCTGAACCCGGGATTGAAGATCCATGACCTTTCACAAGGTATCGCATTTATGACTGATGCAAACGGTCACGATCACGGAACAGGTCATTACGGAAATGCTGATCCGCACATCTGGATGTCCCCGTCAAATGTCAGGATCATTGCCGGTAATACTTTCCGGTTGCTCTCGGCCGGTTATCCGGCCGACACGGCCGTGTTTCGTAAAAACTACCTCACATTTCTCTCAGAAATCAGCGCCATCGACAGCGCTTACCAGTCGCACGCCTCTGTGCTGAACGGCATGTCATTCCTTATTTACCATCCGGCCCTGACTTACCTGGCACGTGATTATGGGATGAACCAGGTTGTCATTGAATATGAAGGGAAAGAACCGCCGCCGGCTCATATCAGGGACATCATTAATCTGGCCGAAAAAAAACACATCACGAAGATCTTTGTCCAGAAGCAATTTAACATGGACAACGCGAAATCACTGGCATCAGAAATTAACGGGAAGATTATCCCCTTCGATCCCCTGGCCGAAAACTGGGAAATGGAGATGTATCATATCCTCAATACTATCGTTAACGACTAAGGTATGACAAACAAAATCCTTGAACTGGCACATATCCATGCCGGGTATGAAGGCAACCTCATCCTTGAAGATGTCAGCTTCAGCGTTTTCGACCGTGATTTTATCGGCATCATCGGCCCCAATGGCGGTGGTAAAACCACGCTTCTCAAGGTCATCCTGGGCTTAATAAGGCCTTTTTCGGGAACGGTAAACTATTATTTTAATTCCGATCACAAGGACTACAGGCGACATATCGGCTACCTGCCCCAGCAAAATGATATCGACCGCGATTTTCCCATTAAAGTCCGTGAGGTAGTTCTATCCGGTCTATTGTCGGGCAAAACACTTTTCAGGCAATTCACACGAGATGACAAGAGCAGGGCCGGTGCCATCCTTGAGAAAACAGGACTGGCACACCTGGCCGACACCCCGGTCGGGGAGCTGTCGGGCGGACAGCTCCAAAGGGTCCTCCTGGGCAGGGCCGTCATCGCGTCCCCTTCATTGCTTATCCTGGACGAACCCGGAACGTTTGTCGACAACCGCTTCGAATACGAGCTCTATGAATCGTTGCGCGAACTAAACCATGATATGGCTATCCTGCTTGTTTCACACGACATCGGCACTATTTCGAGTTACATCAAGACCATTGCCTGCGTAAACCGGCATCTGCATTATCACCCTTCGAACGAGATCACCAACGAACAGCTCAAGGTATATAACTGTCCTATCGACATTATTACCCATGGCACAGTGCCTCACAGGGTATTGCAGGACCATCAAAAGTAACGTCTATGGAGAACTTCACCGGATTATTTGAATACCAGTATTTCGTTAATGCGGTTATTGCCGCCGCCCTGACTGCGATAACGTGCGGTATTGCCGGTACGTACGTGGTTTCGCGACGTATTGTTTTCATCAGCGGTGGTATCACCCATGCTTCCTTCGGCGGCATCGGCATCGCCTATTTCCTGGGCCTGAACCCGGTTATAGGAGCTGCTGTATTTGCTGTCCTTACAGGCCTGGGCATTGAGCAGTTTACAAACCGCGCCCATATCCGGAACGATTCGGTCATTGCCATGTTATGGTCGCTGGGAATGGCCATCGGCATCATCTTCATTTACCTTACACCCGGGTACGCCCCGAACCTCATGACCTATCTCTTTGGCAGCATCCTTACGGTAACCACTACCGACCTGTTGCTTCTGGCTGCCCTGGCCGTCATCCTCATCCTTTTCTTTACGGTCTTCTACCGCTATATCCTTTTTATTGCTTTCGATGAAAAGTTCGCCAAAACGCTGAAGACCGGGGCTGGGATTTTTAATTACGTCCTGGTGGTACTAACAGCCCTTACCATCGTACTGAATATCAAGATCGTTGGCATCATCCTGCTATTATCACTGCTTACCATTCCACAAAATGCGGCTAACCTGTTTACCCGTGATTTTAGGAAAATGCTGATCTATTCCGTTTTCATTGGCTTTGCAGGCTCCCTCACGGGCCTGATCATCTCGTATTACCTCAACATCCCCAGCGGGGCAACCATCATCTTTTCACTGGCCCTGTTGTATGTCATCCTCAGGATTGTCAAACTTTTCATGAAAAGAACCAGACTGCGACGAAAAATGGCATTATAATAACAGCCTTTTTCTCCCACTCAATCACCAAATCCCAGAATCCCGTGACCTTTCCGTTCTTTCCATTTTATATCTTACCTTTGTGTATTCAATAAATCCGGACCATAACACATGAACAAAGACGTACAAAACATCATCGAGAAAGCCTGG
>DASQZK010000020.1:0-2388 GCA_035638735.1 Bacteroidales bacterium | reverse complement strand
AAGATATGAAAATTTTGACCATTTCGTAACTGGTCCTTTCGGCTCTGCTCAACGACCGGTGGTTTCAATCAACGACTGACTTTTTCGATCTATAACTAACGAAGAAGGTCTATGACCGGAGCTGCCGGTCATTGAGCGGACCCGAAACCGGTGGTTGAGTGGAGCCGAAATGAAGGTTTACGAAATATTCCTCACCATGCCCGCAGACTCCAGAGGTTCGGTGAAGGTATACCAATAGTGCCCGTCATGGGCAATGAGGGCTTCAGCTTCGGCAGGGCCCCAGCTCCCAGCCTCGTAATTGGGGAATTTATGGGGCGGGTTATTGTCCCATACATTGAGCACAGGCATGATAATACGCCACGATTCCTCGATCTGATCGGATCGCATAAACAGGGTGGCATCGCCCAGCATCACATCGTTGAGTAGGGTTTCATAGGCATCGGGAGGATCAATGGTGTAGGTGTCACTGTAGTTAAAGACCATATCGACAGGGTTCAGCCGCATATCCAGGCCGGTTTTCTTGGCCTGGAAATGAATACGCGTACCCCTTTGGGGTTGAATACTTATGACCATCAGGTTCGGATGAAGCAGTTCCCTGACACCCGATGGGAAAACGCGGTGAGGAACTTCCCTGAACTGAATGACGATATACGATGTTTTATCGGCTAACCTTTTTCCTGTGCGAACATAAAAGGGGACACCCTGCCACCGCCAGTTGTCGACAAAGAACCGCATGGCTGCAAAGGTCTCGGTTTGTGAAACAGGATCAATTTCCTTTTCCTTCCGGTACGATTTGACTTCTTTCCCTTCAATCCAACCTTCGGCGTATTGTCCGCGCACAGCATTAACATACACCTCATCCTCCGAATAGCGCCTGATGGCATGCAGGACTTCCAGTTTTTTATCCCTGACACTGTTTGCACTTAAATTGACAGGCGGTTCCATGGCCGTGAGGCATAACAACTGCATGATATGGTTCTGTATCATGTCCCTGACAGCTCCGGCATGTTCATAATAGGAAGCCCGGTTTCCTACACCCACCGATTCGGCAACATGGATCTGTACCTGCTCAATATAGTTCCGGTTCCAGAGCGGTTCGAACAGGACGTTGGCAAAACGCATAGCCATGATATTCTGAACAGTCTCTTTTCCAAGGTAATGGTCAATACGGTAAATCTGGCATTCGCTGAAGATGCCCTGCAAAACATGGTTCAACTCCTGGGCACTTTCCAGGTCGTGGCCAAATGGTTTCTCTACAATAATCCTGTGCTTTTTGCTGTTGCCGGCAATACCTGCATTATTGAGATGTTCGGCAATCTCCTTAATAAAATCAGGTGCCACGGCCATATAAAAAATTCGCGTCACATCATTATCCTTGTCCCAGTCCTTTTCAATCTTTTCATATATTTCTTTCAGGTGCGAATAGGCTTTATTGCTGGTTATGTCAGCTTTGACATACTGAATCTTCTTTTCAAATTCTTTCCAGGAATCTTTGTCGGCTTTTCCACGACGCGAAAACTTATTCACCCCTTCCAGGTGATGGCTGTTATAGGCTTCCTGCGAGATATCCTTAATGTCGACACTAAGGATTCTGAAATCGTCGGGCAGATAGCCGTCTGCGTGCAGGTTATAAAGTGCCGGCATCAGTTTCCGCCAGGCAAGGTCACCGCTCCCGCCGAAAATGGTAAGGATGGTAGGTTCAAGTTCTGAAATGTTTTTCATAATGTCGTGATCAATAATTAAGTCGTAATGTATTGCACCGAAAGGCCAGGGTGTCTTAAAAGATACCCGTTTTTACATCTTAATATGTCATACGGGTAATCCTTTAAGACATGTTGTTATCCTGTCATTCCGTTTTTGCTACCAGTCAGTATGAAAGACGCCTTCTTCGTCGACCCTCTGGTAGGTATGGGAACCGAAGTAATCGCGTTGAGCTTGTATCAGGTTGGCTGCCAGGTGACCGCTGCGATAAGCATCGAAATATGACAGCACGGACATAAATCCGGGAACAGGAATCCCTGTTGTGGTGGCGGCAATAACCACGTCGCGCAGGTCTCCCTCATTCAGGTCTGCTGAGGCGGAAAGCCTGTCGTCAAATAACAGGTTCGGCAATTCAGGGTCCTTCTTAAAGGCTTCCATGAAGTCGTTAAGCATAGCTGAACGGATGATGCATCCGCCCCGCCATATCCTTGCTACTTCGCTGATATCCAACCCGTAATCTTTCTCCCGCGATGCAATCCGCAGCAATTCAAGCCCCTGTGCATAAGATAACATCATACTCATGTACAGGGCATTTTCAAGCTTTTTAATAAACATCGCTTTCTCTTCACCAATAGACGGCTTTGGCCCCTTCAGGATCAACCCTACTTTTTCCCGTTCATCCTTAAA
>DASQZK010000019.1:0-3647 GCA_035638735.1 Bacteroidales bacterium | reverse complement strand
TCTCAACATAAAGGTGATTTTCACGTTATAGGTTTTGAACAGGCAATTTTAGCATCCTGGTTGCCCAATCCTCCAAAAACTCAACCCGCCACTTACTCACTGTACGTGCTCCATTTTTACCATCAAAACGTAACAAAGGATCCGGGTTGTCGGACCAGTAATTGTTGCCGTGACCTGTTTTTACATAGGATCCGCCCCAGCTTTCTCCTTCAGGATTGCCGGGAACGCCATTGAGCATATATAGAACGGAAGGGGTATCACCCATTTTGATATCGGGTTTCTCAAGGAAGAAAAAACGGCCAAGTTCACCATGATCTTTGACAAATTTCCTGACAAAAGCCACGTTCCCCCATTCACCCTGCTGGTCGCCACCCAAATACATACCCCTGAATGTTGTATTGCTCTCTATCCACCATAAATCAGGATGATTTTCATAGAGATAGTCGCGTGCTTTCGGATCCTGGAGGGTATTCCACGATCCGATGGAATATATCCTGATATGCTTTTTTATCTCCGGGCTGTTATGCACAGCCTGGGCCACATCGGTGAGTGAACCCCAGACAAGAATATACAACGGCTGCCGGCTTTTCTCCATGGCCTTTTTGACAATCCATGCCGCACCGGCGCTCATGAAGGCATCGGGCGTTTCCCCGGCCTGCGGCCTGACGGCGCCCTGCATACTCACTTTCCGCAACGCACGTGGCGGAGGATAGCCTCCTGACGCCTTCGATAGATAGCGGTAGTCTTTGGCGTACAGGTCAATGACAGTGTCAATATCCGATTTCCTTCCTTTCCCGGGAGGGGAACTGATCAGCCCTTCTATGTCGAAACGGTCGGCATACATCATCAGGTGAACCATCGACTGGAAATCATCGGGATCATCGCCGCCAATATCTGTGGATATAATGATTCGGTTCGTTTCTTTTTCTCCGGATGGCAGGGGCTGTATGACGTTTGAAGCGGAAAGGAGAATCACAATCCCGGTCAGGAATATCACGTACATCCATATACTCTTCGGCCTTGAAAAAGTCATGGCAGGCTGGTTTTAATGAAAAATTCCGTCAACACTGTAAAGATACAAAAATTAGATTGGAGCTGCTAACCGGCTATTGGCAACCTCATTCTTCTTCCTTTTTTTTAGCCATTTTCAACAACCCCTGCCGGTAACTTTGCCCAACAGGGATTGTCTTATCCCCGACAAGGAGCTGGTGCCGCTCAAACGACTTGATATGTCTGATACCGGCAATGTAGGACTTGTGTGTTCTGACAAACAGGCTGACAGGAAGAGTACGGCTCAGGCTGCTTAACGAATCCAGCACAAGGACCTTCTTGTCTTTCAGATGGTATTCGACATAGTTGCTGTCGCTTTTAATATACAGTATATCTGAAAGTTGTAATCTTATAAATTCGGTTCCGCTTTTCACCCAATATTCATCGTGGTCCCTGGTGCTTTCAGCTGCAACCATTTTCTCTTTATTGCCTGCTGTCCGTTTGGCGTTATTGTGAAGACAGAAAAGGTCATAGGCCTTATTGACAGCCTTGAGGAAGCGTTCGAATTCAACAGGTTTCAGCAGGTAGTCGACTACATCAAAACGGTAACCCTCAAGGGCATAGTCGCTGTAAGCCGTCGTGATAATGACCAGGGGCGGATGACGTAGCGTTTCAAGCATCTGTAACCCGGAAATTTCAGGCATATTGATGTCGAGCAGGATGAGGTCGACGTCGTTGCGGTTTAAAAACGACACGGCCGACACGGCGTCTCTGAATGTGCCCGAGCATTCAAGGAAATCAAGTTTCAATGCATAGTCAGTCATAATGTCGAGCGCCATCGGCTCGTCGTCAACAGCGATATATTTCATGCCTTTTGCGTATTTATGGTCAGGTTAACGTAATAATGCAAGTCTGCTTCTGCAATGGTGAGCGTATGACGCCCGTTGTAGATTTTCTCGAGACGCTCGGTCACATTTTCATGCCCGATACCTTTATAACCGTCGCCTGTTTTGTTTTTGTGCACCGAATTACTGATACTGAATTTTACCTTGTTTTGTCCCGATGCCTCCACGTTTATGCGAATCTCCGATACTTTGGTAACATTGATGCCGTGCTTGAAGGCGTTTTCCACGAAAGGTATAAGCACCAGCGGTGCGATAAAGATCTCCGAGGTTTCACCTTTCACCTGCATGTCTATGTTTACCCGATCGTCCTTATGAAAACGTAGTTTTTGGAGTTCAATATAATTCCGGATGTATTCCACTTCTTTCTGGAGTGATATCAGCTCCACGTTGCACTCATATAGCATGTATCTCATCATGTGAGCCAGCTGGCTTATGCCTTTGGCTGTCTGCATATCTCCATTTTTGCGGGCAAGTGAAAATAGATTATTCAGCGTGTTAAACAGAAAGTGCGGGTTGATCTGTGATTTTAAAAATGAAAGTTCCGATTCCAGCTTCTCCCGTCTCAGGTGTTGCTTCAGCTTTTCATCCTGGACAAGTCGGGCCGAGAAACTGTATGCCAGTGAAGCGCCAAGGATGATAACGTGGATAAATCCGTTTCCGACGAAAAGGTTACTCCAGAAAGCCGTCTCCCGGTAAGGGAAATAGACCGAAGCTACCTGCAGGTCGATGAAACTCTCGAGAAGTGTTAGTATCAGAAGCATTGCCGAGGTGAGTACTGCCCATTGCAAATACGCACCTTTCCTGAAATAACGCGGTACCAGCCAAAGTGCATTTCCATAAAAAAGAAATAGATTAAGCAGCGTGCCGTAAAGAAGGGGAACATACAATGAACCGTCACTTTTCCGGAAAATACCGACTATGAAATCGTGACTCCAGAACAGGATGTAAAGTAAGGGCACAGCCCAAATTACAAGGTGAATGATCCACGCGTATTTTTTCACGTCTTTTTGTTTAAATATCGTGATGATAATCCAAAATTAAAAAATTGATTGTACATGCAGGCGAATAAATGGATAAACGGCTCATTTTTTATCTGAACAGCGATGCAACATTATTTGACGCTGTACAACTATTTATTTATAGTGCTGATGTAATTCTTTTGTTTGATAAACCCGGTCGTCGCAATTTTACAGGTGAAATAACTAAAACGAAAATTATGACTAAGATTCAAAACACTGCCGGATGGAAGATCATCCTTTTCCTTCTGGCCTTTGTAGCCATTTTTGTGGCAGCTGCCATCATCTCCGATTTGCTTACAGGCTGGATTAATCACCCTGCGGTAAAAGTATTGGTACGAGAGCTGTTAATAAAAATCCCGCTTACCCTTGCCGGTTTTTATCTTTTTGCCAGCAGAGTCATTGGTGTGAAGGGTGAGGATGTGTATCTTACCGGTTTCAACCGGCGGATTTTCCTCTGGCTGATCGGGGGTATTGTCATTACAGGTGTTGCCTTCATTCTTATCATTTTCATGGCCAGACCGGGAGTTTTTGAACGCATAGGGAATCTTCCTGCCCGGTCAATAAGCTACTATATTGCAGCGACATTTGCGCTGGCACTTTCGGCAGCGATCCTGGAAGAAACACTTTTCCGGGGCTATATTCTCGGGATACTGGAAAAGAAATGGAATGCTGCCATTGCCATCGTCACGCCCTCGGTATTGTTCGGTCTTCTTCACCTTGCAGGCCTCAGCAG
>DASQZK010000018.1:0-4398 GCA_035638735.1 Bacteroidales bacterium | reverse complement strand
AAATGTATTCTGAAGTTGAGTATGTTTAAGCAGTTGATTTAGAACTACATTACCCATTGCATCTTTTTTCAGGATAATGACAATTCTCATTCCTCTCCGGTCGGACTCATCATTCACATAAGAGATGCCTTCTATTTTCTTTTCGTTCACAAGGTCGGCGATCTTCTTAATAAGTTCGGCTTTATTAACCAGATAAGGAATTTCAGACACTATAATGGTTTCGCGTCCCGAGGCCGTCACCTCGATATCCGTTTTGGCCCTTATGACAACCCGGCCACGGCCTGTTTCGTAGGCTTCTTTAACACCCTGGTAGCCATAAATGATACCTCCCGTAGGGAAATCGGGAGCTTTAATAATAGGGATAAGATCTTCAACTGTTATATCGTGGTCATCGATATAGGCAACAATGGCTTTCACAACATCCCTGAGGTTATGAGGGGCCATGTTAGTGGCCATACCCACGGCGATACCCGATGTACCGTTCACCAGCAATAATGGGATACGGGTGGGAAGTACCGTTGGTTCTTCAAGTGTATCATCGAAGTTCAGCTGGAAATCAACCGTATTTTTATCCATATCAGCCATGGTAGCTTCAGCTATTTTCTGAAGCCTGACCTCAGTATAACGCATGGCAGCAGGACTGTCACCATCGACCGAACCGAAGTTACCCTGGCCGTCAACCAGCGGATAGCGCAGCGACCATGGCTGGGCCATGCGAACCATGGTATCATAAACAGATGAATCGCCATGAGGATGGTACTTTCCAAGTACTTCACCGACAATCCTGGCGGATTTCTTAAAAGAACGGTTTGACAGCAATCCGAGATCCTGCATTCCATACAGTACCCGCCTGTGTACCGGCTTTAGGCCATCCCTGACATCAGGCAGGGCCCTGGAAACAATAACCGACATCGAATAATCGATATAGGCCGATTTCATTTCCTCTTCAATATTGATTTTTAAAATCTTTTCTCCTTCTGCCATAAATCTTTTCGTTAATGTAAAAATCTCATAAAAAACCTTAGAAACTGCCCGAAAAAACCGGACCTACGAAAATAATCAATTCTTCTGTAAAACGGGCATATCCGGGCCTAAATTATCAACATTGAACTGTTTATAAATGATATTTGTTTTATTGCTATATTTGCAATGATAAACGTATATTCGATATGACCATTTGGAGACAAATTATGGATGCAAAATTTTCGCAGAGGATTAAAGACGTTTTAAGCTACAGTAAAGAAGAAGCCGTACGTTTGGGGAATACACACCTCAGCGTTGAGCATCTCTTTCTGGGTATTCTGAGGGATGGAGAGGGACTGGCCATTGATATACTTCTCCTTCTTGGAGCAGACTTGTTTGAACTTAAGAAAGAACTTGAAAACCACATCAGGCAGGATAATATTGCAAGCATTTCCGATTCGGATAATATCCCGCTTCTCAAGAATACCGAAAGAGTGCTTAAACTGGTTTACCTTGAAGCACGCGCATTGAAAGAAAAGGTGATCGACACGGGTCACCTGCTTCTTGCAATACTCAAAGATGAGAACAATTTCGCCACACAGCTGCTTGGTGATGAGAACATCACGTATGAAGACGTGAAAAGCGAGTTGGAAAATACTGATTTTGAGAACAAGGCCGATTTTCCGGGTGATGACGATGACGATACCCGTGGTCCTTTTGGTTCGGGTAAGCCCGGCAGTGGCGCTGCTTCCTCCAAAACTTCGGACACGCCTGTCCTCGATAATTTCGGTATTGATCTTACCAAAGCCGCTGAAGAAAGCCGCCTCGACCCTATTGTAGGCCGCGAAGTGGAAATTGAACGACTGGCACAAATACTCAGCCGGCGTAAGAAGAATAACCCGATACTGATCGGTGAACCAGGTGTAGGGAAATCAGCTATTGCTGAGGGTCTGGCCAACCGAATTGTTCAAAGAAAGGTATCGCGTGTGCTTTTCGACAAGCGTGTTGTTACACTCGACCTGGCTTCTATTGTGGCTGGTACTAAATATCGTGGACAGTTTGAGGAACGGATGAAAGCCATCCTCAATGAACTGGCTAAAAACAACAATGTTATTCTTTTCATCGATGAGATCCACACCATTGTCGGTGCCGGCGGAGCCACAGGCTCTCTTGATGCTGCCAATATGCTGAAGCCGGCTCTCGCACGTGGTGAAATACAATGCATTGGTGCTACAACACTCGATGAGTATCGTCAGCACATTGAAAAAGACGGCGCACTGGAAAGGCGTTTCCAGAAAGTTATGGTTGAACCGACCAGCATGGAAGAAACTGTCGAAATACTGAATAATATCAAGGAGCGTTACGAAGAGCATCATAACGTATATTACACACCAGAGGCTATCAACGCCTGCGTTAAGCTTACCCAACGCTATATCAGCGACAGGCTGCTTCCCGACAAGGCTATTGATGCCCTCGATGAAGCAGGATCCAGGGTGCATATCTCGAATATCGTGGTCCCTGAACGCATTGTAAAGCTCGAAGCTGAAATAGAAGAAACCAAGAAAGAAAAAATAAAGGCGGTAAAAAACCAGAATTTTGAACGCGCCGCAAGCTTCCGCGATAAGGAGAAAGAACTTCTTGAAAACCTGGAACAGGAAAAAGTAAAATGGGAACGCGAGCTGGCTAAAAACCGCGAAACTGTGGACGCCGAAAAAGTGGCCGAAGTAGTAGCTATGATGACCGGTGTGCCTGTCCAGAGAATCGCCCAGGCAGAAGGAACACGGTTGCTTAAGATGGCCGACGAAATACGAGGTAAAGTTGTCGGCCAGGATGAAGCCATCCAGAAAATTGTCAAATCGATCCAGCGAAACCGTGCCGGTCTGAAAGATCCAAACAAACCCATCGGAACATTCATCTTCATGGGCCCCACCGGCGTAGGGAAAACCCAGCTGGCCAAAATCCTGGCCCAGTACCTGTTCGACAGCGTCGATAACCTTATTCGCATCGATATGAGCGAGTATATGGAGAAATTCTCCGTGTCGCGCCTCGTTGGTGCACCTCCGGGGTATATCGGCTACGAAGAAGGCGGACAGCTTACCGAAAAAGTGCGACGCAGACCTTATAGCGTTGTCCTGCTCGACGAAATCGAAAAAGCACATCCCGATGTGTTCCATATCCTCCTGCAGGTCCTCGACGAAGGCCAGCTTACCGACAGCCTCGGCCGCCGTGTCGATTTCAGGAATACCATCGTAATCATGACCTCTAACATTGGTTCACGGCAGATCAAAGATTTCGGACAGGGTGTCGGCTTTAATACTAAAGCCCGCCAGGATATGGCAAATGAACACACGAAAAGCATTATCCAGAAAGCCCTTAAACGTGCGTTCGCTCCGGAATTCCTGAACAGGATCGACGATGTCATTCTCTTCAACAGCCTGACGAAGGAAGATATTTACAAGATTATCGAGATTGAACTCAAAGGCCTTTATGAGAGAGTAAACAGTCTTGGCTACCAGGTCAAAATATCGGCCGCAGCCAAAGATTTTGTCATCGAAAAAGGATACGACCTCCAGTTTGGAGCTCGCCCGCTGAAAAGGGCCATCCAGAAATACCTTGAAGATCCTATGGCCGAAACCATCATCAAATCCTCACTCAATGAGGGAGATACCATTTCGGTTGGTCTCGACAAGAAAGGTGAGACTATCCAGATCAGGATAATCAAGGGTGAGAAAAATAAGAATGTAAAACGCGAAGCGGATTAATGTCCGCGTTTCATTACGGAAATAGCGAATTAATTACCGTACAACAAAAAAAATCAGGGCCGAAATTTTTCGGCCCTGATTTTTTACTATTCATTCATCTGCAGACTGTCAATCGACTAGCCGGCCAAACAAATCAAATTCACCGGCTTCTTCAATTATCACATTACAAAATTGGCCGGCCGACAGATTACCGTCCTCTGCCCTGATCAAAACTTCGTTGTCCACCTCGGGAGAGTCACCTTGGGTTCTGCCAATAAAATAATCCCCTTCCCTGCTATCAATCAATACGTTGAATATTTTACCAATTTTACCCGTATTCTTTTCAAGCGAAATCTTTTCCTGAACCGACATCAATTCTTCCATCCGGTGTTGCTTCGTTTTCTCCGGGATATTGTCCTTAAGTAGGCGGGCAGCAGGCGTATTTTCTTCATGTGAGTAAGTGAAAACACCCATCCTGTCGAATTTTATATCTTCAATAAACGCTTTGAGTTCCGCATACTCGTCCTTGCCTTCACCCGGAAAGCCGGTAATCACTGTAGTGCGAACCACGATAGATGGTATTTCCCTGCGAAAAGTGTGGATGATATCCTCTATCTCCTTCCTGCCATGACCGCGCCGCATCGATTTCAGGATACCGTCATTAACATGCTGAACAGGAATATCGAGGTAACGG
>DASQZK010000017.1:0-2482 GCA_035638735.1 Bacteroidales bacterium | reverse complement strand
AGCAGGTGCTTCACAGGGATACCTGCCGGCTCATCATTACGATCAGATCTTTGGTTCACATGGTACTATTATGATCATCTTCGTGGCCATGCCCTTTATGGTAGGCCTGATGAACCTGATCATCCCCCAGCAGATCGGGGCGCGCGATGTGGCTTTCCCCTTAATGAATTCGGTTAGCTTCTGGCTTACAGTTGCCGGTGCTGCACTGGTGATGATATCACTCGGGGTGGGAGAGTTTACCAACACAGGATGGAACGGTATCGCTCCGCTTTTTGAGAAGAAATACAACCCGGGAACCGGGGTCGATTACTGGCTGTGGTCGTTCCAGATCGCGGGTATCGGTTCGTTACTGAGTGGGATCAATTTTATGGTGACCATCCTGAAAATGCGTGCACCGGGAATGAAACTGATGCGAATGCCCCTGTTTACCTGGGCCACTTTAACTACCAATGTCCTGATGGTTATTTCTTTTCCTGTTATTACAGGAGCCTTGTTTTTGTTAACAATGGATCGTTACCTGGGAATGCACTTCTTCACCAATGATCTGGGAGGCAATATGATGATGTGGAACAACCTGTTCTGGATGTGGGGACATCCCGAAGTATACATTGTTATTCTTCCTGCTTTTGGTATTTATTCTGAGATTGTGGCTACTTTCTCAAGGAAGAGACTGTTTGGTTACAAATCACTGGTGTATGCCACAGCTGTCATCATGATCCTTTCCTTCACCGTTTGGTTGCATCACTTTTTCACCATGGGAAACTCAGTTGATGTAAACGTGTTTTTCGGGATCACCACTATGCTGATTGCAGTACCAACGGGAGTGAAGGTATACGACTGGTTATTTACCATGTACAGGGGGCGTATACATTTTACCTCTCCCATGATGTGGACAATTGGTTTCCTTACCATCTTTGTGATTGGGGGGATTACCGGTGTGCTGATGTCGATTCCGCCGGCCGATTATGTGATGCACAACAGTCTGTTCCTGGTGGCACATTTTCATAACATGCTTATTCCTGGCGTATTGTTTGGTTATTTTGCCGGACTTACCTATTGGTTTCCCAAAGCTTTTGGTTTCAAGCTGAATGAAAAATGGGGAAAAAGAGCTTTCTGGCTCTGGCTGATAGGCTTTGAGGTAGCATTTGCTCCTTTATATATCCTGGGTTTCATGGGAATGGCCCGCAGAATGGCTCATTATGACAATACCGCTTATCAGCCCTGGCTGATCATTGCAGCGGTGGGTGCATTCATTATCCTGCTTGCTATACTTTCTCAGGTAATGCAGTTTGTTTTAAGTATCCGTAACCGGGAAGCGCATCCTGATCTTACCGGTGATCCGTGGAACGGACGTACGCTGGAATGGGCCACTGCTTCCCCGCCGGCGGTATACAACTTTGCTGTTATTCCTGAAGTACACGACCTGGATGCATTCTGGGACATGAAAGAGAAAGGAACCGCATTTACTCAACCTGCAGAATATCACGATATCCACATGCCTAAAGACAGGGCGCACGGACCGGTGCTGGGAGTATTTACCCTGGTTATGGGATTTGCCATGGTGTGGTACATCTGGTGGCTTGCCATTGTAGCTTTCCTCGGAATCATCGCCACCATGATCCATGCAGGCAGTAACGACGATGTGGAATATGTTATCCCGGCTGCTGAGGTTAAGAAAATTGAAGACAAGCGGTTCGCCAGAATAAGAACTGCCATGAACAAAACAAGTAATTAATAAGATTTTAATAAATGGATACAAACAATAATAACAAGGCTGGCGCAGTGGCCTTACAGGCGGAACACCATGACCAGACTGAAATAAAATCTTTCGGGTTCTGGCTGTACCTTATGAGTGACCTGATCCTCTTTTCTGCCCTTTTTGCCACTTTTGGTGTCATAGGGTTTAATTATGCCGGTGGGCCGGACGGTAAGGATATTTTTGAGATTCCTTATTTGTTTATTGAAACAATGTTCCTGCTGGTCAGCAGTGCTGTTTTCGGGCTGACCATGGTAGCAGTACATAATGGAAAGAAAGCAAATGTAATTCCGGGACTTGTCCTTACTTTTTTGCTGGGGCTTGGATTTATTGTCATGGAAGTGCATGAATTCAACAGTTTGGTGGCTCAGGGCTATGGTCCCGATAAAAGTGGCTTCCTTTCAGCTTTTTTCACCCTTGTTGGAACACACGGTTTACATGTTGCCAGCGGACTGATCTGGATTATAGTAATGACTGTGCAGGTTGCTAAAATGGGACTTACCAAAGGTGTTCAATCAAGATTACTTCGCCTCAGTCTGTTCTGGCATTTCCTGGATATTGTATGGATCGGGGTTTTTAGCTTTGTTTATTTGTTGGGAATCCTGTAGGAAGTATGAAGTATGGAGAGTTTGAAGTTGAGGAGTTTAGAAGTTTAGGAGTTGAGAGGTTGAGATTTACGTTTGAAAGTTTGAAGGTTTGAAGGTTTGAAAGTTTGTTTTCTCGTTT
>DASQZK010000016.1:0-6692 GCA_035638735.1 Bacteroidales bacterium | reverse complement strand
TTCATCTGTATTGTGCCATGTGGAATAATCAAATGGAATATGATCCGCAATACATTCAGAAAATGAAATATAAGTGGAAAAAATCTGCTTAATTACTTGAAAAAGTCATAGTATTCGCGATGACACCAAAGGGTGCTCTCTCAAGCAAAAAAAGTAATGGTGTCATTGCGAACGGAGACTTCCGATGAATATCGGGAGCGTAGTGCGGCAATCTCCTACCGTTGATATTGCCTGTTAATGTGTTTATGGAAGGAGATCTCCCCGAAATTCTCTTCGGGATCCCTTCGTCACTTGGTCTAAGACTCCTGTTAATGACACCAATGGGTGTTTTTATGATACACGCTCCCGAACTGTAAGACATGTGGTTATTCTTAAGTCTGTGAAAATTCGTATTATCTGCGTCATCCGAGCTCCATTCTTCACAGGGCAAAAAACCCATTAGAATTTTGAAAAATAGAATACAAAGAGGACTTTTTTTCACAAATTATATTCTATGTGATAATACATCAGTGGTTTCATCTCGCAGATTATACCAACCTGCCTGGTTATAGAAACTGAATAATATGAGTAACAAACTATTAGACCAACCTCTCAGTCGAAGAGCGTTTTTAAAATGGTCCGGAGCCACGGGAGCTGCCCTGGTACTGGGATATTTTTCCCCTGCCGGCAGTAAAACGGCTGTTCTTAAAAACCTGAGCGATGAATTCGCATTTACGTCCGACCTGACGCCTTTCATCATTATCGATAGTTCAAATAACATTACCCTGATGCTTCACAAACCGGAGATGGGGCAGGGAACGTATCAATCAATGCCGATGCTCCTGGCGGAAGAGCTGGAAGTGACGCTGGATCAGGTATTCATCAAGCCGGCGCTGGCCAACAGGAAGAAATACGGTCCGATTTATGTGTACGGAAGCCAGAGTGTGCGAACGTCCTGGAAGAAACTCCGCTCCGCCGGTGCGTCGGCCCGGGAGATGCTTATTTCTGCGGCATCCCAAACGTGGAATGTTCCCGCAAAGGAGTGTTATGCCAGTGAAGGCAAGATCCACCATAAAATAACCGGTAAAACGGCTAATTACGGAGATCTCATTGAAACCGCAGCCAAACTGGATGTTCCTCAAAACCCGAAACTGAAAGATTCTAAAAACTTCAACCTGATCGGCAAATCACTGCCCCGCCCGGATATCCCCATGAAAGTAGACGGAACCGCTGAATTCGGCATCGATATAAAAGTACCTGGAATGATGTACGCATCCGTAGAGCATTGCCCGGTATTTCTCGGTAAAGTGAAGTCGTTTGATGACAGCGCCGCCAAAGCCGTCCCTGGCGTGAAATATGTCCTGGCATCGGAACGTCAAATGAGTCGCCGGACATTATACGGAGTTGCGGTAGTGGCGGATTCTTATTATGCGGCTTACGAGGGAAGGAAAGCGCTAAAGGTGGAGTGGGATTATGGCCAATACAGAAATGCTAATACCGGTGATTTATTTGCTCAATATCGGGATTTGACCGGGACAAAGGGTGAGATTGTCAAAGATGAAGGCGATTTCGATGCTGCATATGAAAAAGCGGCTAAAAAAAGAGAAGGTTTGTATGAAATGCCCTTTGCTTCGCATGCTCCACTGGAACCTCAAAATGCTGTGGCTCATGTAAAGGGTAATAAATGTGAAATATGGGCACCGACTCAACAACCCGCCAATACACAGGAAGCGATGGCACAATACCTGGGTATTCCGGTGGAGAATGTGATACTTCATTTTACATTCATGGGAGGCGCCTTTGGACGGAGAAATATCAAGGACCCGGTTTTTGAAGCGGTTTTTCTCTCCCAAAAACTGGGAGTACCCGTTAAAACGGTCTGGACCCGCGAAGATGATATGCAGCAAGGGCCCTTTCGCCAGGCCATGGTCAGCCGGTTAAGAGGCGGTGTGGATAATTCCGGTAATCTTGTAGCATTTCAACATAAGATTGTTTCACCATCTATTTCTTACAGTCAGTTCGGAGGACCGGGAGCACCCAAAAAGCCGGATCATGGAGCCATGGATGGAATTGCCGACAGTCCGTATGAAATTCCGAACATCAGGTTACATAACATCTTCGCCGACGCACCTGTTGGGATAAGCTGGTGGCGCGCGGTTTATTCGTCGACAAACTGCTTCCCGCAGGAATGTTTTATTGATGAGATGGCGCACGCAGCCGGTAAAGATCCCCTTCAATTCCGGATTGATTTGATTCGGAAGAATGCCCGCATGAAAAATTTATATGAATTCCTGCGGGAGAAAAGCGGCTGGGATGAATCCCTGCCCGATGGATGGGGCAAAGGTGTGGCCGCTATTGAATATGCCGCCGGCAGGGCCGGACATGTTGTTTATGTATCGAAAAAAGGAGCCGGTGTTAAGATTGAACGGATCGTTTCGGTTATGGACTGCGGAATCGTTCTCAACCCTGATAATGTAAAAGCACAGGTGGAAGGATCGGTCATTATGGCGTTGACAGCTGCTTTAAAAGATGGAATCACGATCCGCAATGGTCAGGTGGTACAATCCAATTTCGACACGTACCGGATGATGCGCATCAATGAAATTCCGCCGATCGAAGTCCATATTATTCCGAGTTCGGTCGATCCCAATGGCGCCGGGGAGCCTGCTTTATCACCACTTGCTCCCGCTCTTGGAAATGCCATCTTTGCCGCCACCGGGAAAAGAATCCGAAAATTGCCGTTTAATATCAATCGAATTTAAAAAAAAATTGAGAGTTGAATTTTGAAACAGGAGCCTTGGAAATAACTGACTATACATGGGAAACCGGGATACGTAAAAGTGAGACGGGCGGAAATGAGAAAAGATCATTATTTAATTATAATAACTGGTATTTATTCCGTGTGCTTTGTGAATTTCCCCTGTGTTCCCTGTAGTAAGTTATTCGTCCGCAAAATAAGTGGAGTCCTTGTCATCATGGCTCTATTGCAAATTACCCGATAATTATATACTGTTAAATATCATATGTTTATCAAGAGTTATTATAACTATATGCTTCCTTACTAACATCTAAACAAACTATTCTCATGGCTTCCTTAGAACTGAATATCAATGACAAAATCTATACCGTGGATGTGGATCCGCAGACCCCGCTTCTCTGGGTGATTCGCGACCATGTTGGCCTGACCGGAACCAAGTTTGGATGTGGTATCGCGCAATGTGGCGCATGCCTTGTCCATGTGGATGGAAATCCCATTCACTCGTGTGTCACACCGACCTCATCGGCTATCGGCAGAAAAATTACAACCATCGAAGGTATATCCTCCGACCGGAGTAACCCGGTACAAAAGGCCTGGATTAAGCATCAGGTCCCTCAGTGTGGTTACTGTCATTCCGGGCAGATCATGTCGGCTGTTGCATTGTTGAATAACAACCCGGAACCTACGGATAATGATATCGATATGGCCATGCAAGGGGTCATTTGCCGTTGTGGCACGTATCCCAGAATCCGCGAAGCCATTCACACAGCCGCTAAAATGAACGCTAATAAGGGTGAAAAATGAGTACAACGTTATTTGAGAAATCAGTCAGCCGTAAAGAATTTCTGAAAGTTTCGGGAGCAACGGGAGCCGCCTTGCTGCTTGGGTTCATATTCCCGTTTGGAAGCAGGGGAAAAGAAGCCATCCTCAAAAATATAAGTGCGGAAGAAGTTCTTACCGCCGACCTGACCCCGTTCATAATCATCGACAGTTCCAATAAAATCACACTGATGCTGCATAAGCCGGAGATGGGACAGGGAACATACCAGTCCATGCCGGTGATCCTGGCTGAAGAACTGGATGTCACACTCGATCAGGTAACCATCAAACCGGCGCTGGCCAACCGGAAGAAATACGGTTATATGGGCGTTGGAGGGAGCAACAGCGTTCGTGGTTCATGGATGAAATTACGGCAAGCCGGGGCTGCAGCCCGGACCATGCTTGTCACGGCCGCCGCCCAAACATGGAAAGTTCCTGTCAATGAATGTTTTGCAAAAGAGGGGCGGATTTATCACAACGGTTCTGATAAAAATGCCAAATACGGTGACCTGGTTGAAACGGCCGCTAAAATGAGCGTTCCTCAAAATCCGAAGTTGAAAGAACCGAAAGATTTTCAATTGATCGGAAAACCCATTCCGCGCCCTGATATTCCGTTAAAAGTTAGTGGCAGTGCTGAATTTGGCTTAGATGTGAAAGTTCCCGGAATGTTGTATGCATCCGTGGAACATTGCCCTGTTTTCAGGGGAAAAGTGAAATCATTCGATGATACGGCAGCCAAAGCCGTCCCGGGCGTAAAGTCTGTTATAGCTTCGGAAAGGCATATTCGTAATAATAAGTTATATGGTGTTGCGGTAGTGGCGGACAGTTATTATGCCGCTTTAGAAGGCAGGAAGGCTTTGAAAATCGATTGGGATTTCGGCAAGTATGAGAATGCCAATACCCAGGATTTGTATAAAGATATGCGGGAACTCACCAAAAGTGAAGGCAAGATCGCCAAACAGCAAGGTGATTTTGAGAATGCTTATAGGAATGCTTCTATAAAGACAGAAGCTCTTTATGAACTCCCGTTTGCCGCCCACGCGCCGATGGAACCACAAAATGCCGTAGCTCATGTACAAGGGGATAAATGCGAAATATGGGCTTCCACGCAGGTCCCCGACCGGGCACAACAGATTGTCGCCGGTCTGCTTAATATCCCACTGGAGAATGTAACACTGCATTTCAAATTTATGGGCGGTGCTTATGGGCGTCGTCTCATTTCCGATCCCATTACGGAAGCTGTTTTCCTTTCCCAAAAAGTCGGGGCGCCCGTTAAAGTTGCGTGGACCCGTGAAGATGACATGACCCTGGGTCCATTTCGTCCGGGAACGGTGAGCAGTTTAAAAGGTGGAGTGGATAACACGGGAAAACTTGTAGCATTCCAGCATAAAGTTGTGGCACCGTCAATTAACGACAGCATGTCCGGCGGACCAATAAATGGCGGAAAAGTGGATCGGGGAGCCATGGAAGGGATCACGGACAGCCCGTATGAGATTCCCAACCTGAAAATTCATAATATATATGCCGAATCTCCGGTAGCCATAAGCTGGTGGCGGTCTGTCTACGCCAGTACGACATCCTTCGCACAGGAGAGTTTCGTCGATGAGATGGCCCATGTGGCTGGTAAAGACCCCCTCCAATTCCGGATCGATATGATACACGAAAATAAGCGGATGAAAAACCTGTATGAATTCTTACGGGAGAAAAGCGGGTGGAATAAAACCCTGCCGGATGGATGGGGCAAAGGCGTGGCTGCCATTGAATTTTTTGCCGGAAGGGCCGGACACGTTGTTTATGTATCGAAAAAGGGAGCCGGTGTAAAAATAGAGCGGATCGTTTCCGCCATCGATTGCGGCCGGGCGGTCAATCCCGATAATGTGAAAGCGCAGGTGGAGGGATCTATTGTTATGGCACTGACGGCAGCGTTGAAAGACGAGATCACTCTCTACAATGGGAAAGTTCTGCAATCCAACTTCGACAGTTACCGGATGATGCGCATAAATGAAATACCGCCGATCGAAGTCTATATCGTTCCCAGCACGGATAAGCCGGATGGCGTTGGTGAACCGGGCCTGCCTACATTGGCACCGGCCCTCGGAAATGCCATCTTTGCGGCCACGGGAAAACGAATTCGAAAACTGCCTTTTAATATTAACAGAATATAGCAAAGCACGGAGGGTATAGCGCATGGCGTATAAGTTATTAAGTTTTTAGGTTAATGACTGTATTGAGGATAAGCCGCCATGTGGTCACCGTTTTCGGTTTAATTCTAAGTACTTTCTAACTTGAAGTACTTTAAGTACTCATACAACCTACATCATTCATCCCGGAATAGTTCCGGGTTCTTTTTTGATTAGGTATGTAATTTGTGAAGAATGGTTAAAAATTAGTAATGAGTAATTATCATGAATAAAGGTCTATTCGTCATTTTCATTGCCATTTTCGCGTCTACGCTTTCAATAGTGATTCAGATATTTATGCGTGGCCGTGAAATGAACCCGGCGTTAAAAAGAATCACGACAGGTTTATTCGTTGCAGGAGTAATTATGTTTATGTTAATGGTGACAATTATCCTGCGACGATAAATACCCGGCTGGACATAAGACTGGCCCGGATCCGAGGCACCATTGAAGTAGACGAATCTTACTTCGGTCCCAGACGAATTTCCGGTTTACGTGGTCGTGGTTCCCCGGGCAAAACGATTGTCTTTGGCAACTTCAAACGCTCCGGGTATGTTTATACTGAAATTGTCCCGGATGCCCGTAAAAAGACATGGCAGCGATTAATACGCGTGTAATTGATCCCGAAAGTATCATCCATTCCGATGGCTGGCACGGTTATGATGACCTGGTGGATGTGGGGTACGATAAACATGATCGCGGTAATCATAGTCATGATGAATTTGCACGAGGCAACCGACACATTAATGGGATTGAGTCATTCTGGAGTTTTGCCAAGCGACGACCGGTTCAATTTAACGGGGTGCCTGAAAATCATTTTATCTTTACTCGAAAGAGACTGAATTTATATTCAAATTTCGTCCCAATCCCAAATTCCATAGGTAACTGATTTTGGCAATTTATGCCCACTCTGTTTAAGAGTGAGAAGAATATTACCACGATGGTGGGATTCATGA
>DASQZK010000015.1:0-3702 GCA_035638735.1 Bacteroidales bacterium | reverse complement strand
GAAAGGCCAGGTTTTAAGCACCGGCAATATTGAAAGATCGGGATGGTGATGAACAACTTGCTGACAGGCTGCCTTTTTTGAAGAGACCGAAGGGAAGATCGATGCCAGGTGTCCAAGGCGGGGAAGCATAGCCAGCTTTTGCACAAAGCCATCGCCGGCACCGGAGAACTGTTGAAACACCTGATTCATTTTCCGGCCAATATCGTCAAGTTCATTCACGCCCAGGGCCATGCACATTCTGCGGTATGAACCCATGGCATTCATGAGCACAGGAAAACCGGTTCCCGTATTGGTGAAAAGCAGTGCTTTCCCGCCCCCTGCCGACTTCGACATCCGGTCGGTAATTTCAGGGATTTCGAGCACCGGATCGGCATATACCTTAACGTTCACCAGCTCATCGGCCATTTCAAGCCGTTCGACAAATTCGTGTAAACTACCGTATGACATCTTCAAAATTTTTAAAAGCGAAGTTAAAATTATTATACCAAACAAGCCTTCTGTAGATATCGATTTTCTTAATACGCCCCGGTAGCCAAAAAGAAAATACCGGGTAAAATAAATTACCCGGTATCACAGTTCATCTCAAATCAGGAGCAAAAAGGTCAATCTTCATCATGTTTGACGCCCATCGCAATTTTTTCGAGCATCCCGGTACTGATCGATTTGGGTCTTTCCAGGGGATACCCCAGAGCCCTGTCCCAAATAATGTTGGCGCTAATACCAATAGCGCGTCCAATACCGAAGAGGACTGTATAGAAGTCATACTCCCTTACTCCGTAATGCCACTGAACGATGCCGGACTGGGCATCAACGTTTGGCCAGGGATTTTTTGCTTTACCCTGTTCCTTCAGTATTGGGGGAACCACCTTGTAAAGAATATCTGTATACTTAAAGAGAAGATCGTCGGGCATATGTTTGAGGCAGAATTCGCGCTGCAGCGAGTATCTTGGATCGGTTTTCCTGAGCACGGCATGTCCGTATCCGGGAATGACCAGGCCGGAGTTGAGTGTATCCCATACGTATTGTTGCATTTCGGCCTCGGTAGGTATATTGCCACCCATTTTCTCACTAAGGTCTTGTATCCATCTCAGAACCTCCTGATTGGCCAGTCCGTGTAAAGGGCCGGCAAGACCGTTTATCATGGCCGAGATAGACAGGTAGATGTCCGACAGTGAACTGGCGACGAGGTGACCGGTATGCGCACTGACGTTACCACTTTCATGATCGGCATGAATGATAAAGTTCATCCTGGTGACATCATCGTAGGGTTTATCGATACCCATCATGTGAGCAAAATTACCTCCCATGTCCATGTTGGGATTTGACTGGATGCGGTTACCTTCGCGATAGAGTTTCCGGTAGATGTAGGCCCCGATTTCGGGCAATTTGGCCAACAGATTCAGGGCATCTTCGTAGGTCGGATCCCAGTAATCCAGTTTATTGAGCCCGGCATGATATTTCTTATTGAAAAAGGATTCCCTGCTCATTGTCAGGATGGCAGTGGAAAAAATAGCCATTGGGTGGCTGCAGCAGGGGAAGGCATCGATAACTTCGTACACGTATCGTGGAAGTATTCTTCTCTTATTGATTTCGTCTGCAACCTCTGCCACATCGTTCTCACTAGGCAGCTCACCAGTCAGAAGGAGATAGAAGAGTCCTTCAACATAAGGCATTTCAGCATTTTTGGGTTTAGGAAGTTTCTCGAACACTTCCGGCAGCGTGTAACCTCTGTAACGTATTCCTTCGTTGGGGTCGAGGTAAGAGATGTCGGTAACAAGACTCTTAAGGCCGCGCATCCCACCGATAACCTGGGATATGGTAACCTGGTCAACAACCGTATCTCCGTATTCCTTCAACAGTTTCTCGGTTCGTGGGCGCCATGACTGGATTTTTTCGTAAAGTTTCTCTTTAAGGTTGGACATATATTATCAGTATTTTTGGGGTTATATATTAAAATCAGCAGAGAACGAACGTTAAAAATAATAATTTTTTATATATACAGATACAGATTTGTTGATTTGTGGACAATTGTTTGATAAAACAAGATAGCTAAAGGATTTGTTTACCTCGCCTGGTGGGGGAATTGGTGCAGAAAAAAAAGATTAAGCGAAGGTTGGTAATGGCATTCAGTGCCTGGAGTGTATCTCCCGATACTCACCGGGAATCCTTCGGGTGTCGCAGCTTTTAGCGTATGATTCCCCCGGCAGCACAACGTTTAGTGAAGGTGGCGGCATGGTTGCAATTACCAAAGGCGGACGTGGTTTTCCCAATCCAGGAGAGGCAGTGTGAGGTACGGTTGTAGTCGTTGATCCCTTTTCGCCAGGTTTTATGGAGGATGTGGCAATTAGTAGTTAGAGACAAAAAAAGGGAACTGATGAGTTCCCTTTTTTTGATAAAAATACAAAGATCACTTTTAATACCCGTAAGCAGATCTTTCACCCAGTTCCTCTTCGATGCGCAGAAGCTGGTTATATTTAGCCATGCGATCGGAGCGGCTGAGTGAGCCGGTCTTGATCTGGCCTGAATTAGTAGCAACGGCAATATCGGCGATGGTTGAATCTTCCGTTTCACCTGAACGGTGAGAGGTAACGGTAGTATAACCGGCACGATGGGCCATTTCGATAGCATCCAGTGTTTCGGTAAGGGTACCGATCTGGTTTACTTTGATAAGGATTGAGTTTGCACAACCGAGTTCGATACCTTTGTTAAGGAATTCGACATTGGTCACAAAGACGTCGTCTCCAACCAGTTGGACCTTGTCGCCGATTTTTTCGGTCAGGATTTTCCATCCGTCCCAGTCGTTTTCATCCATACCGTCTTCGATAGAATCGATAGGGTATTTCTGAATGAGTTCGGCGAGGTAATCAGCCTGTTCAGCCGACGACCGTTTAGCACCTTTATCGCCTTCGAAGATGGTGTAGTCGTACTTACCATCTTTAAAAAATTCTGAAGCAGCGCAATCGAGAGCGATGGCTACCTGTCCGCCTTCTGATTTCCTTCCCGGTTTGTAACCGGCAGCTTCGACAGCTTTAAGGATTGAATCGAGGGCATCTTCGGTACCTTTGAGTTCGGGAGCAAATCCGCCTTCGTCACCGACAGAGGTCGTAAGTCCGCGATCTTTCAGTACTTTTTTCAGGGCGTGAAAAATTTCAGCGCCCATACGAAGTCCTTCACGAAATGATTTAGCGCCGACGGGTCTGATCATGAATTCCTGGAAAGCGATAGGCGCATCGGAGTGTGAGCCACCGTTAATGATATTCATCATGGGGACAGGAAGAATCTTGGCATTGGTACCTCCGATGTATCGGTACAGTGGCATGTCGTGATACATGGCAGCAGCTTTGGCTGTTGCCAGGGAGACGCCGAGGATTGCATTGGCGCCTAGTTTGCTTTTAGTCCTGGTACCATCGAGGGCCAGCATTTTCTGGTCTACGCCAACCTGGTCGAGTGCATTCATACCGATCACTTCCTTGGCGATGACGGTATTAACATTTTCAACGGCTTTAAGGACACCTTTTCCATTGTAACGGCCTTTATCGCCGTCGCGCATTTCAAGAGCTTCATTTTCGCCGGTAGATGCGCCTGAAGGAACGGCTGCACGGCCAACAAATCCGCTGGCCAGAGTAACTTCCACTTCTACGGTAGGATTTCCCCTCGAATCGAGAATTTCACGTGCATGAACATCAACAATTTGTCCCATAA
>DASQZK010000014.1:0-4139 GCA_035638735.1 Bacteroidales bacterium | reverse complement strand
TATTTCCGTGGGGGAATTACATTTGCGTCCAATATTGAACCTCAAAGACTCCTGTGATGTCGTACTTTTTCACACCATAGCGGAGGAGACGGCCCGACTGGTAAAGAAATACAGGGGTTCGCTCAGCGGAGAACATGGTGACGGACGGTTACGGGGCGAATTTATTCCGTTGATGGTTGGTGATGACATTTACCAGTGGTTCAGGGATATTAAAAACGTCTGGGATCCGCAGCATATTTTTAATGCCGGCAAGATCACCGACACGCCGCCGATGAACAAATTTCTGAGGTATGAGCCTGGGAAAGAAGATCGAAGAATAGAAACCATTTTTGATTTTTCATCTACCGGAGGTATTCTGAGGGCTGCAGAAAAATGCAACGGTACAGGCGATTGCCGGAAAACCGAGCTTATCGGTGGAACCATGTGCCCGAGCTATATGGCAACCCGGGATGAAAATACAACCACACGGGCCAGGGCAAATATATTGCGTGAATTCCTGACCCATTCTTCAAAAGAAAATCCATTCGATCATAAAGAAATATATGATGTTTTGGATCTGTGCCTGTCCTGTAAAGGATGTAAGTCGGAATGTCCCTCTAACGTAGACATGGCTAAATTGAAGGCAGAATTTTTGCAACATTATTATGATAGTAATGGTATTCCATTGAGGACAAGGATGATCGCTTATATTACCTCATTCAATAAAATAGGGTCATTGTTACCTACAGTCTATAATTTTTTCCTGGCGAACCATTTTACGTCAACGCTATTCAAACAGGTCACAGGTTTTGCCCGGGAGCGGAGTATTCCCTTGTTGTACAAGCAGCCATTTCGACGCTGGGCAGCCAGGAATCTCAAAAAACTGAATGACAGCTTACCAGAAGGAGCCGTTACCGTTAACCTTTTTGTTGATGAATTTACCGAGTATAATGATACCGAAATAGGTATCAAGGCCGTAAAATTATTGACAAGCCTGGGCTACAGGGTTAGGATGCCGAGGCATGGCGTGAGTGCCAGGACATTCATTTCCAAGGGATTGCTTCGTACAGCCCGGCAAAAAGCCATTCACAATATTATCGCCTTGCGTGAACATGTAAGCGAAGAGACACCATTAATTGGTATAGAACCTTCAGGAATCCTCGGCTTCCGTGATGAATACCCCGAACTGGTGAACAATATGCTGAAGGCCGATGCCATGAAGATAGCTGAGAATTCCCTGATGATCGATGAATTTCTTGCCCGTGAAACCGATGCCGGCCGGATAACCAAAGATATGTTTACGAGCGATAAACGGGAGATAAAACTACATGGCCATTGCCAGCAGAAAGCGATTGCGTCCACTTCCGACACGCTGAAAATCCTTTCGATACCAGAAAATTATTCGGTGACGGAAATACCTTCGGGGTGCTGCGGCATGGCCGGCTCATTCGGGTATGAGAAAGAGCATTACGAATTATCGGTGAAAGTAGGCGAATTAGTGTTGTTCCCGGCCATTCGCAAGGCAGGAGATGATGTGACCATTTCAGCGCCGGGTACCAGCTGCAGGCACCAGATCAAAGACGGGACCGGGCGGAAGGCCCTTCACCCGATGGAAGTATTATACGACGCTCTCATAAATAAGTGATAATTAACAGACTACTGCCCGTGTCCGTAGCCCCGATTCCCTATCGGAGCGAAGGGGAACGTCATTTCTTTTTTACAAAGTGTCCCGCGAAGCGCCGATTCCCTATCAGGAGGAAGGGGAATTACTGATTGCCAAATTCCTAAAATTTCCCTGCCCTTTGCACGAAAGGTTAGTGTATTGTTAATATTGGGATGGTGGTGACCCGTCTCCCGTTTCCCGTCTTTCTCCATTCCCCCTCCCTCACACCTTCAGTATTTCCCCTTCCGATTTAGCGATGATGACAGCCCCGCAGCTGTCACTCCAGACATTGGTTGCGGTTCTGAACATGTCGAGTATACGGTCTACGGCCAGGATCAGACCAACACCTTCAAGGGGCAGGTCAACGGCGGTAAGGATAACCGTGATCATGACAAGACCGGCCATCGGAATGCCGGCAGCGCCAATGGAAGCAAGCAGCGCGGTGATGACGATAGTGAACTGCTGAAGAAAACTCATGTCGACCCCATAGGCCTGGGCAATAAACAAGGCTGCCACGCATTCATAAAGAGCTGTGCCATCCATGTTTATTGTTGCGCCCAAAGGTAAGGTAAAGCTTGTAATTTCATTTGAAACGCCACTGTTTTCCTCAACAGCCGTCATGGTGAGTGGAAGTGTGGCACCCGACGAAGAGGTCGAAAAAGCGGTCAGTAGAGGAGTTGTCATATTTGCGAAATGCTTGAATGGCCTGGCCTTACCGATAAACCGTACCAGAAGGGGCAGCGTAATAAACGCATGAATGGACAGGGCCAGCAGTACCGTTCCCATGTATTGTCCCATACTTGACAGCAAGCCTGGCAAGTCATCCTGGTCGGCAATGACTTTTGTTACGATTCCGAAGACACCCAGGGGGGTGAAAAGGATGACAAACATGGTTATCTTCATCATCACGTCAAACATGGCATTAAAAAAGTCTGTCAGGAATACCCTGGATTTATCATGAACACGGGTAATGAAGAATCCGAATAACATACTGAAGAAAATGACAGACAGCATATCATTCTGCACCAGCGACTGAAAGATATTTTCAGGAACGATGTCGATCAGTAAATCTTTAAAGCTACGCTGGTGCTCGACCAGTCCCTGTACTTTTTGCAGTAAGTTCAGATCAGATCCTATGCCGGGTTTAATGAGATTAACAAGAACCAGTCCGGTGAAAATGGCCAACAGGCTGGTTATGATGTAATAGGCTATAGTTTTAAGACCAAGACGACCGATATTAGAGCCGTTACCCAGATTTGTAATGCCCGAGATAAGCGAACTCACCACAAGGGGTATGATGAGCATCTTGAGCGCCCTTAAAAAAATGTCGCCAAGCCAGCTGACGTTATTTACAACAGGATTACGATAGGCTGCATCGGTAATATACGAACGGTATGTTTCGAAATCGGCCTGGTCAAGAATTTGAGACAGCTTCAGGCTGAAGGCTTCCAGGGAATCGAAGGTTTTTCCTTTTTCAGTCTTTACTGCAGAAACGACCCTTTCGGGCAGATCCCGCTTCGTCAGCTTCTTTATGGTTTTCGTCGTCACTTGGTAGCGGGTAGGGAAAACCAGCCCGAAAATAATCGCCAGTATGAGTGCTATCAGAATCTGCCAATGTAGTGCAGGCTTTTTCATGCGTCCAAATTTTTACTCTACGAATATAATTTATAACACGGTGATAAAAAAACAGTAAAAGACTAAAAGGGAAAAAGACAGGTGTATATATTTAGCCCAAAATCCAGGAATATTCCACCCTGGGCACAGTTAAATTTCAAATATTCGATTCTCGTGAGGTTAAAATCACATCTTTGGTGGTGTTATATAACTAAAGGACAGATTATTAAAACCACTTGCCAGTATAATAAATGACGGGCATTCCAGCGTAAAACCGGGTTTTGGACCGGTTTTACGCTGGAACAGTTCAAAAGGCTTTCACCGTTTCGGAACCGGTTAGCTCAGGACAGGTTAAAATTAACGCGCCATTATTTCCACTTTCATAAACACACTTGCGATAAGGACAGACTGGTAAGCCGTCAATAATTAGTTTATCCATGTCGGTCCATTAAATAGCGGTTGAATGTTCAGCAGGACAGGGGAGGTCTGATTTGAGTTGAAATCCACACTGACTACAACCGTAACACCATAAAGCTAATCGTTTACATAAACCATCATAATAAACCACCATATTACAGGAATAAACAAACTAACAGGCGATTTCAGCCAGATAACAGGGGCGGCCATGTTTAGTATTGTATACATGGAATTTAAAAATATATTAATTATTTAACACGCAGAAAACCAGTCATATACAACAATTATATAACATATTACATAAATTAATGAAGCTGTTTCCGCATGTTTTTGCACAATTAGCCGTTAAATCAGGTCAGAAAAATGTTTAAACAGCTCTATACCAGATTGATATAGTTGTTATATAAACAATAGATTAATATATGTGTAAGATTCTTCTAAAAGCAAGTGTTCATCATACTTATAG
>DASQZK010000013.1:0-3689 GCA_035638735.1 Bacteroidales bacterium | reverse complement strand
TTCCTGATGAGGATATAAAACTGTTTCTTGAAAGCTTACGATCGGCATCAAACTACGATTTCAGCAATTACTCGGTAAATTCTCTGAAACGCAGGTTACGAAAGCTTCTTACCGACAACCATCTGGACATCACCCACCTGGTGCAAAAGATTGAAGAGGATTGGGCTTTCATGGAGAAAGTGGTCAAAAGCATTACGGTCACTACCACTGAATTCTTCAGGGATCCTTCTATATGGCTCAGCCTGAAGGAAAATATTTTCCCGCTGTATTCCGGCCGTAAGAAAGTTTCTATATGGATTGCCGGATGTTCAACAGGCCAGGAAGTCTATTCTCTGATGATTTTACTCAGTGAAGCCGGCTTATTGAACAAAACCGAACTATTTGCTACCGACATCAATACCGATGTCCTGAAAGTGGCTGAAAGAGGGATCTATAAATACAGGTTCAATAAAGATTACCTGACGAATTTTGACGAGGTTATAAATCACGGAAAGACCGGTAAGAAGATGATCCCGTATTCAAAATATTTTGAGGTCGATGAACAACGTGATACCATCACCATGGGGGCAGATCTTACACGTCGCCCGTTATACAGGAAGACGGACCTGGTAAGGGATGAAAATCCGTTTGACAAGGAATTTGATATTATCATTTGTCGAAACGTGATCATTTATTTCAACTATGAGCTTCAAAACAAGGTGCTGAATACGTTTTACCACAGGCTTAACAGTGAAGGGTGGTTGTTGTTGGGCATTCACGAGAGTATTATTGGAACTTATTCATCGTATTTTGAAAAGAAGTTTCACCTGTATAAGAAAAGATAAACAGGAAGAACTATGAAATTCTTCAATTCGATAACCGGCCGTTTCATCTTTATTGTCCTCATTACCTTGCTCTTCTGGCTGTGGACGAGCCTGACGTTTGTTGACCGTACCAACCGGGTCCTTCACTATACGGATGTCAGCAACTCCTTCACGGAGATGATCGAAACATCAGCCCGGATAAACATGGCGGTTCTTCGTCTTGAAAATATGGCCGCCAGTGGCTCCCTGCCGGCTGCTGACTTCAGCACCGACAGGCTTGAACAGGAAGGCATGGACCTTCGGACCTTTCTCCGGGGCCTGGAACAAGAAGAAGAGATCGGGAGAAATGCCTCATTTCAGAGAAACATCCGCATTCTTGAAGAAAGTACCAATGAACTTCTTCGGACTACCAATAAATACATTTCGCTTCTGCAGGAAAGAGGCAGTATCTCGCAGGGGCTGTTGCAGAGAATTTCAGAACGACTTTCATACTGGGATAAGACCGGCGATAAGTCCTTCGACGGATTCATCTCTGATTTCAGGCAGGCTTATGGCCGGTACCTCACAACCATGAATCCTGATATCGTTGAAGAACTGATTGACCGCTGGAACACGAACAGGGCCGTGATACTGTCGGGTATTGTCCAACCGGTAAGGTATAGTACCATTTCACTCGACGTGAACCAGGCAAGAAATGAACTTGAATCCGATCTACGGCTTGCACAAAATCTTATATCCATAGACCAGAAGCTGGGATACTTTCATCATACAGGACTAACGGCCGATTTACAACTGTATTCCGGACAGATACACGACAATTTAAACGATTTGTATACCGGTTACCAGACGGCGTCAATGGCTAAAAGCAGGAGGTTGTCATGGTCATTGCTCTACATTTTCCTGTTTGCCGGCACCGCGCTGCTGTTGTTGCTGTATTACTTTTCCAGGAGTGCCATGCATGCCTTTAGTACCATCAGGGCGAGTCTCCGTAGCCTGGGCAGGGGTAAAATTCCTGAAAAAATGAGTGGAATTCATGAAGTGGAGTTTGCTGACATAGCTGAGCAGATCAATACGTATGCCGACAGCTTAAAAGCGAAGATTGAATACTCCCGTATTATTGGTGAGAGCAACCCGGAAGACGGCTCTTTCAGGTTCCCTCAGGATGACGCGCTGGGGGTAGCTCTGAACAATCTGGCGGGCAAACTGGCTGAGGCACGCGAAGAAGATCGTCTCCACCAGTCTGAGGAAGAAAAGCGCCGGTGGACAAGTGAAGGGCTGGCGCTGTTCGGGGACATTTTCCGTACGCATAACGAGAATGTCCGGGAACTCGCCTTCAGTGTATTACAAAACCTGGTCAGTTATGTGGGGGCCAGCCTGGGAAACTTATATATCCGACCCGACGATGACCGTGAACCGCCTGTTTACCGTATGGCAGCATCGTTTGCATACGACAGGCGCAAATATCTTGAAAAAGACATCTTCCCTGGAGAAGGACTGGTGGGAACCTGCATCATTGAAAAAGAACCAATCTTTCTTACCGATATTCCTGAAACTTATATTGAAATAAGTTCTGGCTTTGGCGAAGCGCCGCCGCGATGCCTGCTTCTTGTACCTCTTAAAATTGATGATGACGTCTTCGGTGTCATCGAGATTGCTTCATTCAGGATATTGAAAGCCTTCGAGATCAGCTTTGCTGAACAACTTGGAGAAAGCATTGCCTCTACCCTGGCCACCGTAAGAATAAATGAAAAAACAACCAGGCTGCTCCAGCAGTCTCGTGAACAGGCACAGGAAATGGCTCTCCAGGAAGAAAAAATGCGTACAAACATGCAGGCCCTTGAAAGAGCGCAGGAAGAATCGCAACAGAAAGAAAGCGAGATGGAAGGTATTCTCAATGCCGTCAGCTCTTCTTCACTTGTAGCCGAGTTTACCATGAGCGGACGCTTTGCCGAAGTCAACGATAAATATGTCTTGCTGCTTGATTCACCCCGTGACGGCATCATCGGAAGGCACCACAGCGATTTCGCCGTGGCCGATAAGTACTCCGACGCATACAGGCAATTCTGGAACAGGCTCCGGGCAGGCGATATTATCTCGGTAAAAGAAAAATTCAAACTTTTTAGCGGTCAGGAAATATGGCTTCAGCAGACCTATACGCCCATCAGAGATAAAGACCGGAAGCCCTTTAAAATACTTTCCATAGCTATTGACATCACACAAAGCGTTGCCCAACAGGAAGCCTTGAAACAACAGGCCGATGAAATAACCCGTAAAAGCCTTGAGATGCAGAGCCTCTCGGAAGCTGTCGATCTGTCGCTTATTAAATGCGACTACGATCCCGAAGGTATCATTCTTTCCATGAATATGAATTATAACGATATTACCGGCTACTCAAAGAAGGAACTTATCGGCAAAAACAACCGCCTTTTTCTGAGAGAGATGGAAAAAGAACAATTTGACAGCATTATGCAGGAGGTTCTCAAGGACAAAGTTTACACGGGTGTTATCAGGCGAACAAAACCTACCGGAGAAGAAGTATGGCTGATGGCCAATTTCACCCCGGTAAAGAATGAAGACGGCCTTATTTACAAGGTTTACTTCATGGCCCAGGATATCACTGAAAAGAAGCTGAGATACCAGCTTCTCGAGGAAGCAAATAAAGAGGTCGAGCGATTAAGATCACGCATCAACGAAATGGAAAAAAACTAACATGCCAGGAGTCAGTATTGTCGATACCCGCAATATTATCAGGGCAATTCGTAAGAAATACCATTACGATTTCAGCAATTACGCCCTGACTCACTTCAGGTACCGGATTGATGAGGTTCTCAACAGGCATCATATCGTTTATCCCGACATATTGATCAGCCGGCTTCTTGAGGATAC
>DASQZK010000012.1:0-2922 GCA_035638735.1 Bacteroidales bacterium | reverse complement strand
CTCCTGGCAACGGCCTGTACACAAAAAAAAAAGACCCCGGCTTATAAGGATCCGTCGGCTCCTGTCAACAGGCGTGTTGACGATCTCTTAAGCAGGATGACCATCCGGGATAAATTATCCTTTCTCGGTCCGTTCTCCGACACCTCCTCGGCAGGTGAATTGCCAAAATCAAGGATTGGATTTTTAAACATCAACGATGATGCCCGCCAGAGTGCCTCCCGGTACAATGCCATCCAACGGTACTTCGTTGAGAAGACAAGGCTGGGCATCCCGGTCATCAAATCGGGCGAAGGCATTTTTGCCTATATGGGTAACGGCTCAACCTCTTTTCCCCAGCCCATCGCTATGGCGTGCTCCTGGGATTCCAGCCTTATGGGCCAGGTAGCTTCTGCTCTGGGAGAAGAAATGAAAGCACGCGGCATCACCCAGGTCCTCTCGCCGGTGGTGAACCTGGCCCGTGATCCGAGGTGGGGACGTACCGGGGAGACCTACGGCGAAGATCCGTACCTGGCATCGGTGATGGGTGTGGCTTATTGCAAAGCCATGTATAACAAGGGCTTTATTACTACCCCAAAGCACTTTGTTGCCAACTCCGGGTTTGACGGCCGTTTTGGTGCACCAGTATTCTTCAGCGAACATTACCTGCGCGAGTATTTCTTCCCGCCCTTCAAAGCCTGCTTCCAGCAAGGGAAGGCCGGATCGGTGATGATGGCCTACAATACCATTGATGGATTAATATGCGCTGAAAATAAATGGCTCATGGAAGATGTGCTAAGGAATGAATGGGGTTTCAAGGGTTATGTCCTTTCCGATGGAGGCGCCCTCGGACTGGCCTATAACGGTTTTGATATCGCACCAAATAAAGAAAACCTTGTAGCCCGGGTCATCAATGCCGGTTGCGATTTCACCGATTTTAACGGTGAACCACTGCAAAAAGCTTACGATGACGGCCTTGTGACCGAAGAACGCCTCGATAGTTCCATCATGAGAGAACTGCGGGAACTATACCGTACCGGCCGGTTCGACAAGCCTTTTGTCGACCCGGATTATGCTGCGAAAATCAACAATTCCCCCGAACACCGCATACTCTCACGCAGGGTCGCCGAAAAAAGCCTGGTACTGCTAAAAAATGATAATCATACCCTGCCCTTCACCAAAGAAGTCAAGTCTGTTGCCGTGGTAGGCCCCATGGCCGACTGGCTGCTCATCAACCATTACGGGGGATGGGGAAGAAAAGAGATCACCATTCGGGAAGGACTTGAAAAACACCTTCCCGGAACTGTCATTGACTATGTTAAGGGCGCTAACCTGCTCACCATGGAACTGCCCGCCATACAGCCCGGGAATTTTGTTGGAAGTATCAGGGCTGAATATTTCGAAAACCCCGATCTTAAAGGTAAGCCCGTTTACACCGGTACTGTCAGGAAAATTGAATTCGACTGGAAAGACGGTTCACCCCAAAATCTTCCATCCGATAAATTTTCAATACGGTATACCGGAAAATTTATGGCCCCTGAATCCGGGAATTTCCATATCGGCCTTTCTGCCGACGACGGGGCCAGACTCTTTCTCAATGGCAACGAAATTATCGATATGTGGCACAATGGCGGACGAAGAATGAAAGATACACTTGTGACGCTCAAAAAAGGACAGGTATACGATTTTAAACTCGACTACTTCGACATGGCCCATAATGCCGTGGTCCAATTAGGATGGGATGTAAATATTTACCAGGACATTCCCGATGCCGTTCAGGCCGCACGTAATGCCGATGCTGTTATTGTTGCCGTTGGTATGCAGGACGATGAAAACCTCGACAGGGCAGATCTTGACCTCGATAAAGGACAGGAAGCATTGATAAAGGCCATTGCTGCCACCGGTAAACCCATGGTGGTGGTCATTCAGACAGGTACCGTAATTACCATGCACGACTGGCTCGACAAAGTGCCGGCCGTGCTCCAAGCCTGGTACCCCGGAGAAGAAGGTGGAAATGCCATTGCGGAAATCCTTTTCGGCGATGTAAACCCGTCGGGGAAACTATCCGTCAGCATTCCTAAAACTACAGGTCAGGTCCCCATCGTTTACCGGCACCTGCCTTATAAACCTGCCGATAAATATGCCGTTTTCGGTAATGATCCGGAATTTCCATTTGGTCACGGACTGAGTTATACAACCTTCGATTACTCCGACTTCAGCCTGTCGTCGAAAAACATCAGTAAAACCGATTCTGTAAATGTGAACTTCAGGGTGACTAATTCAGGTGAGAGAAGTGGCGATGAAATCGTTCAGTTGTATATTCATGATAAGGTGGCCAGCCTGGCCCAACCGGTTAAAAAGCTGGTACGTTTCAGCCGGTTCAGTCTCGATCCGGGACAAAGCAAAAAGGTTACCTTTACCCTCTATCCCGACGATCTGAAGATCTATGACAAGGATATGAATTTCGTCCTTGAACCAGGTGACTTTGAAATTATGGCCGGAAGTTCTTCGGGCGATATTCGACTGAAGGAGGTATTGACTGTTGAATAAATACTGCAAAAAGAGTCTGTCTTGAAAGTCTGGAAGTTTATTTACCAGGTTACAAACTTTAAATCATCGATTACTGAAATACCCCTAAAATCCCGCCGAGCCTCTGCTGATTAGCTTGCACCACCTCTATTACTCCAGGCATCACGCGGTATGCAACCGCGGGGAGGGGGACATTTGACTGCAGGATTCAATTAAACCCACTATATTTTTGGAGTGGTACTTTGAAATTGTTGTGAAAATGGCGGAGCCAGACTTTAAGACAGCCTCCTCCTGCACAAAAAAATTTAAGCAAAGTCCTTCGAATGTAATTTCAACCAGTCTCACAAAGACAATAAAGCACAGTTGGTATGCCGGGATTTGGTATAAGGACATAGTTTGGGGATTGTCTTTTTAAAG
>DASQZK010000011.1:0-5374 GCA_035638735.1 Bacteroidales bacterium | reverse complement strand
TCGCCAGGAACGGTTGATCGTGTTATACATAATCGCGGTGAGGTGTCTGAAGAAACCAGGAAGAAGGTCGATAAGATAGTCCAGGAACTTGATTATAAGCCTGATATATTAGCAAGAACGTTAGCGTCGAAGAAAAGTTATCTTTTTGCCGTATTGATGCCCGTGTCCGTAAACGGGAGTGATTTCTGGCAGGCGCCCAACATGGGAATAGACAAAGCGTTTGAAGAGATCAGTCCATTTGGTATCACCATTCACCGTTATTATTTTGATCAGCTGGATAAAGATGCTTTTCTAAGGCAGGCTGAAGCAGTAAAGAACGACAAGCCTGATGCCGTGTTGTTTGCTCCGATTTTTCCCGATGAGTCGCGTGAGTTTGTAAACACGTGTGTCGCGGCAGGAATCAATGTGGCGCTCTTTAATTCCAATATTGACGGACTTGACCGTGTGTATTATATTGGCCAGGATGCCCTTCAGAGTGGCTACCTGGGAGCCAGGATGCTTACATACGGCATTCACAACGAGGGTGATATCCTGCTGATCAGCCTGGCTGGCCGGAAGGAGAACCATAATGATATCATCAGGCGTGAAAGAGGCTTCCGGCGATATCTGGCTGAAAATGCCAGGAACGGCTTCAGTATTATTAATATTGAAATGAGTCTGCCATCAGGAGATGAGTTATCCGAAAAACTACGACCCTATTTTGAAAAGTCAAGGGTACGGGGTGTTTTTGTTGCCAATTCGAGAGTTCACCAACTGGCGGCCTATTTTGAACAGAATAAAATCAGGAATGTCAGGCTGATAGGTTATGACCTGCTTCCCGAGAACGTGGCCTACCTCAAAAAAGGGGTGATCGATTTTCTGATCAGTCAGAAGCCCGAAGAACAGGGTTACCGTGGAGTGATGACTCTTTTTAATATGATTATACTCAAGCGGGAAGTTGAACAGGTGCAATACATCCCCATCGATATACTAACGCGTGAAAATATTGAATACTATAAATACTAAATATGATGACCAATAATTCATTTTCCGATCTTAAAGACAAAGTATGTGTCATAACAGGTGGCGCAGGAGTTATAGGAACTGCAATTGTTAAAGTAATGGCCTCGGTGGGTGTTAAAACCGTGATACTGGACCTCAGGAAAGAGGTGGCTGAAGAGCTGGCCCGGAATATCGCCCAAGAGTCCGGAACCGAATGTATAGGCATGGAAAGCAATGTACTCGATAAGGCTTCCCTTAACAACACGAAAAAAGATATAATAGACAGGTTTGGGAAAATCGATATTCTCATAAACGGTGCAGGCGGAAACTCACCTGAAGCCACCACCAAACTGGAGCAGCTCATCCCCGGGATGAGTGATAACCTGGAAGACGGTTTTTTTGGACTTAAGATGGAAGGTTTCAGAAAAGTGTTTGATCTTAATTTCATCGGCACATTACTTCCCACCATGGTTTTTGCCGAAGAGATGGTGAAGCGGGGTGACGGGGCAATCCTGAATATTTCTTCCATGAACTCAATGAAACCTTTGACAAAAATTCCAGCCTATTCTGCGGCTAAGGCCTCGGTAAATAATTTCACGGAATGGCTGGCTGTTCATTTTGCCAAAACGGGTGTAAGGGTGAATGCTATTGCCCCCGGATTTTTCCTGACCAACCAGAACAGGTTTTTACTTCTAGATGAAAACACAGGTAATTTAACAGAAAGAGGAGAGAAGATCATTGCCAATACACCGACAGGTAAATTTGGCGAACCGGAAGATCTGCAGGGTACCGTTCTATACCTTGTCTCGGATATTTCTAAGTTCGTGACCGGTATAGTAATCCCTGTTGATGGCGGATACAGCGCCTTTGGGGGTGTCTGAGAAAAAAGGAGAATCAATCAAAATCAATCACCATGAAAACCGGGCTTTTCGCCATCATTCTTCTGATTTTTTCTCTCTCTTTCATTTCCTGTGATAAGCAGAAAAGTTCTGCCGTTATCCAGGGTTGGACCATCCTGTCGGACAACGATGAAAATGCACTGGAGGTTATTAACCGCGCTGGTGAATATCATATTAACCAGTTGCAGCTTTCGCACCAGATTGTGATGAACCTTAAGGATCTGAGGAAAGCGTCCAGGTTGCAACGCGTTAACGATTTGACAGGAAAGGCACATGATGCCGGCATTGAGAAAGTCTTTGTCTGGGATCACGCCCTTTACGTCCTGGATTATTACCCCGACAGCCTGCGAACAGCACCGGGGAACATGATTGATCTTGATAACCCGGCTTTCTGGGCATGGGTAAAGAATGACTACCGTCAGCTTCTTGATCTTATTCCTGATGTCGACGGAATAGTGCTTACTTTCATCGAGACCGGTGCACACGTGGAAGACCAGTATTCGACTATTTTGAAGACACGGGAAGCGAAACTGGCAGCCCTGGTCGATACGCTTGCCGGGGTGATCATGGATGAAAAGGGAAAGGAACTAATCCTCAGGACTTTTTCGTACAGCCGGGAAGAACTACGTTCGGTCATTGCCGCCGTTAATTCAATTAAGCACCCTGGAATCGTGGTAATGACCAAGGAAACCCCGCACGATTTTTACCTTACACACCCGGTTTCGCATTTTGTTGACCAGATTAAACACCCTGTAATTATTGAGTTTGATGCGGCTCATGAATATAACGGACAGGGAATTATCACCAGCATTTTTCCGGCGTTGCAACTGAAACGACTGCGTTTTTACCAGAAACAATCTAATTTCGCCGGTTATGTTGCCCGTACCGATCGTTTAAACAATACCTGTATCCTGGATAATCCGGCCGAAGTAAATCTCCTTGCCCTCAGCAGAGGAATGGAAGATACTACGGTTACAGCCGGGCAGGTTATCGATGAATTCATAACCACTAAATACGGTTCGAAAACTGTTCCGGTTTTACATGATGCCTTCAACCGCGCTTCAGACGTCATTCTCTCTGTATTCTATACACTTGGCCTTAATACCAATACCCACTCGCGGCTTGATTATGAAGACGATTCGGGTTACCAGCGGGCTGTGTCGGGTAAATGGAAAAAGAACCAGGAGATATACATCGATCATGGTGTAGACAGGTCCTTTCATTACTGGAAAGATATTGTTAATCACCTGTCTCCTGCGTGGTATAAGGGGGAACAAAGTAATCAGCTTGCCGTTGAGAGTCACTGGGTACTTGACAGTGCCTGGATGCAGCCGGTAGAAATGATGAACGCCAGGTACCTCAATTACATTTTGACTGAGAAGGGTTATGGCGTAAGGCTGGCACGCGAGAACCTGTCGCTGGTTGATTCCGCAAAAGCGCTCACTACTCATCCCGGCAATTATAAAATACTTCACGATGTTTTTGAACGAACCTACCTGACCGCCTGCCTTTACAAAGCAACGGCCCAGGTATATTTTGGATACAGGGTTTGGTACCAGGGCGATCATGGCAACGGGCTTAGCGCTACGATAAGCGAAGGGATGTCCGATATTAAAAGCCTGGTCCCGGTTTACTTAAATTATCCGGACAAGGGTCCCGTTGGTCAGTTTGACTGGACTGGTGATATTTACCGGGCTATGATATATTACAATTACGTTAAGGAAAACCTGGATAAACCTTATACCGGCGACATATTCGGCTTTATACCTTTTAGCGGACTGACACCGGAAAGCCGGAAGGAGATCTATCAGAAATTCTTAATAAACTTAAAAAATTAAGCGATATGCCAAGGAATGTTATTGTAGCACAATCGGGCGGTCCGTCACCTGTTATTAATAATTCTCTCAGGGGGATTATTGATACCTGCCGGATGTTCCCGGAAACGTTTGGAACCATTTATGCCGGATGGCACGGCATCGAGGGGGTTCTAAAAGAGGAACTGCTGAACCTTTCAGCCCAGGAGGAGGATGAAATTGCCTTACTGAGAATCACCCCGGCAGCCGGTTCGGTGGGAACATGCCGGTATAAGCTCAAAGATCATCAGGAAGAAGATTTTGAACGGATCATCGAAATTTTCAGAGCTCACGAAATTGGTTATTTCTTTTATATTGGGGGGAATGATTCGCAACATACGGCTTTTAAGGTGGCCGAACTGGCCAGGGAAAAGGGACTGGACCTGGTAGCCACGGGCGTGCCCAAGACCATTGATAATGATGTCGGCGACAATGAATTTAAACTCATAGATCATACGCCAGGCTATGGCAGTGTGGCTAGGTACTGGTCGCATATCATCCAGAATGCCAACGAAGAGAACATGGGTTCTTCACCAGCCGACCCGGTACTGGTGTTACAGGCCATGGGGCGGAAAATAGGGTATATCCCGGCAGCTGCCAGGCTTGCCGATCCCAAAAGGGAACTGCCCTTGCAGATATACCTGGCAGAATCGGGTGTCACCCTTGCGCAGATGGCCGATAATATCAATGATCAGCTGAACCGCGACGGTCGTTGCATTGTGGTGATAAGTGAAGGTTTTAATACAGGTTCACTCGGTGAAGTGAAGGATGCCTTCGGTCATACGTCATTCGGTTCAAGCGAGCAGTCGGTGTTCCAGAATGTTGTTAACTATCTTAATAAATCGGGCTTCAAGGTTAAAGGCAAAGCCCGCGGACAGGTGATGGGCACCGACCAACGCGATACCATGATATATGCCTCTACAGTTGATCTCGATGAGGCTTACAGAGTTGGGCAAAAAGCCGTCGACATTGCCATCAACGAAGGCAACGGATGGATGGCGACCATTCTTCGTGTGCCTGGTTTCATATACAATGTTACCTACGACAAGGTGCCACTTGAAAAGGTCGCATTATCGGAGAGAACCTTCCCTGAAGAATGGATCACCGCCTCGGGTACCGACGTTTCCGACGATTTCATCTCTTATGCCAGACCATTGATTGGAGAGGACTGGGTAAGTGTGCCGTTAATAAACGGGAAGCAAAGGTTTACTCGCTTTAAACCTGTTTTTGCCGGTAAAAAACTACCCGCCTTTATGCCGCAGGCTTACAGGTAAATGAATGAACACCCACAGATTATAAACGTTAAACGATAAAATAAATACATCGAGAGTATGAATCAACCACACGACCTTCTTAATAAACTTCAGCCCGGGAAGCCATTCTTTATCGGCATCGATTCAGACGGCTGTGCATTCGATACTATGGAGATCAAACAAAAAGAGTGCTTCTGCCCAAATCTGATAAAGTCATTTGAACTACAGAAGATATCTAAATATGCCAGGGAGACATGGGAATTCGTCAACCTGTATTCTACAACGCGCGGCATCAATCGTTTTCTGGCGCTGATCGAAACATTCAGGTTGTTATCAGAGCGCCCCGAGGTTAAGGCAAGAGGCATGGAACTGCCTGACCTGAGCCTGC
>DASQZK010000010.1:0-3828 GCA_035638735.1 Bacteroidales bacterium | reverse complement strand
CTTTCATCTGCGCAGAGATGTCAGGTTTCAGGACGATCCTGTGTTTCCCGGAGGGAAGGGCAGACAGGTGTCGGCCTTCGATGTCGAATACAGTTTTTCGCGAATCCTGGACCCGGCAGTGGCATCCCCGGGAAGGTGGGTATTTAGCAAACTTGAGCGCAGCAATCCCGATCATACTTCCGGTTTCAAAGCCCTCAACGACTCCACGTTTCGCATCTGGCTTTCAGAACCTTTCCCGCCGTTCACCGGGATCCTTACCATGCCCTATTGTTTCGTGGTGCCAAGAGAAGCTGTTGAAAAATACGGGAAGGATTTTGGTCGCCATCCCGTGGGAACAGGACCATTTATGTTCAGAATATGGGTGCAGGATGAAAAACTGGTTCTGGTGAAAAATGACCACTATTTCGAAAAAGACAGTGTGGGTGTCTCTCTGCCTTACCTCGATGCGGTAGCCATTACCTTTATAAAAGATAAACAGTCGGAGTTCCTTGAATTTCTCAGCGGAGGCATCGACTTCCTCAGTGGCGTTAACACCACCTACAAGGATGAACTGCTGACACCGTCGGGACACCTGAATCCTCAATACGAAGGACGGTTCAGGCTTATCACCCAGCCCTATCTTAATACCGAATACCTTGGATTCCTCGTCGATACAACCTTGCCGGTGGTACAAAACAGCCCGCTGGCAAATGTAAACCTCAGGAAAGCCATTAATTTTGGTTTCGACCGTGGCCGCATGCTCAGGTATCTGAGGAATGATATCGGTACACCGGCTACCGGGGGGATAGTCCCTTATGGTCTTCCATATTTCAACCATAAGCATATTGTCGGTTATACCTATAATCCTGATTCAGCCAGGTATTATCTTAACAAGGCAGGTTTCCCAAACGGTCAGGGACTTGACGAGATCGTCCTTACCACTACAGCCGATTATCTCGACCTGTGCGAATACATCCAGTTCGAACTCGCCAGACTGGGTATCCGGCTAAACCTTGACGTCGCTACCGGAGCCTCGTTCAGAAATAAAGTGGCCAATTCAAACCTGCTGTTCTTCAGGGGGTCATGGATTGCCGATTATCCCGACCCTGAAAATTACCTCTCGTTATTCTACTCAAAGAATTTCAGTCCTGCCGGCCCGAACTACACCCATTTTTCAAAGCGGCAGTATGATCAGTATTACCGGGAGTCTTTTGCAACCAACAATGCCGGTAAACGCGCACGCCTTTATGAAAGAATGGATCAGATGGTCGTCGATCATGCCGTAATTGTTCCCTTGTATTACGACCAGGTTGTCCGGTTTATTCCCGTAAATGTCACCGGTCTGGGTTCAAATCCCATGAATCTCCTTATTCTTAAACGAGTGAAAAAGAGATAGATACGTTTTAAGGTGCATTTTTTTTAAAAAAAGTGCTGTTTTAGGTGTTATTTTTTCCCCCCTAATGGTATTAATAGTATACAAGGCTATTACTAACTAAAAAAATTACCTATTATGTACAGGGAAGTATGGAAAAAGTATCATGGTGCAATTTGTGCCATCGAATTTTTCGGTTCAAGCGGCAGTCGTATTTTTGGTCTCACCGGATTCAGGACAGGCCAGAAAATTGTCACTGATGACATGCTGTATAATATTAAGGGTGCACAGGAAGTCGTTATCTCATTCTACCGTGAAGACGGTATGACGGTATCGTCTCAACTTAAGATGGGATACCATGAGTTGCTTTACATTCTGCCCGACAAGGAAGATTTCGACGAGCTTGGTTTCTCCATCATACCAGCCGATTTTCCTGAATTCCGACAAACCACCTCACTTGAGCTTTGCCGTAATTGCAGTCCTAACCTGGGACAGGAAGCCGTAACTCTGGCCTATCAGCGTGAGTACAACAATATGTCGATCAAGTCCGCCCTGGTGTCGTCGTGTTTCAAAAATGAACAGGGTCTGTCCTTTATTCAGTACGATGGCACAGTAAAACCGGGCAGCAGTGGAGGTCCGCTCATCGACGTAGTCAGTGGAACGGTACTGGGCATCACCTCTACGAAGGAAATGAGCGTGGTAAAGAATTACCGGAAGCTGACAAACATAATTGAAAATAACCTCCAGTTGCTGAAGTCTGAAGAAGGGAAATGGCAAATTAACGATATAGATCCGATCCAGGTGCTTATTGCCAATCAGAACCAGATCAAGCATGTGGCAAAGGAATTTTTTAAAAATTCAACGGTGAGGATTGGTTTTGCGCTTGATATAGGGCATCTGATTGACTACCTGGAAGGTTCTTTTGAATTTGACTTCGACCTCAACGCGGTCGCTGACTAGAGGTCAGCCTTTTTCCTCAGGGTTAAGGTCTTCGCCCAGGATTTTATTCACCGATTCCTCAGTGTTTTGCAGCTTGGTTTTGCAGAGCTTGATCAGGTATGTTACCCGTTTGACCCTTTCGGCGAGTTCATCCACATCGAGATCGCCATTCTCGAGTTGCCGGAGGATTGATTCAATTTCACCGACAGCTTCGGCGTACTTCATTTCTTTTTTAGCCATCCTTTGGTTTGTTTATCAGGGTTTTAATATTACTTATTATCTGGCCGGAATACAGCGTGGTTACGATCTCCCCGCCTTCGTTGAGGTTGCCGGTATGACGCAGGGCTTTCCCGTTACTGCGTGTTACGGAGAATCCGCGTTTCAGGATATGTTTGGGATCGAGAAACTGGTTCAGTTTGCCGAAACGTTCTATTTTTTCTTTTTGGATTTGCAGAAAGGCGGGTGTCATTTTTGTTAATTCCTTTATGCGGTAAGCGAGCTCATTTTTTTGCCGGTCCATTATGTTACGGGCAAACAAAAAAGTTAACCGGCTTTTTTGTTCAAGGTGACTGCCGGTTTTGTTGAAATACTGAGACACTGACAATGACAGCTGCCTGTTGGTGGCAGCCAGGTAACTCTTGTTTTCGGAGATAATGGCATTTACCTGGAGTGAGAAAATCCGGGTCATCCCGGTCATTCTTTCCTTTTCGGTGCGTAAGACCGCCTGGCTGATATCCAGGGTTTTTTGCTCTGCTGCCCTTAGGTATTCAAGGAATTCGGATAACCTGTCGATTAGAAATTCGGCCACAGCTGTCGGGGTTTTCAACCGGTAAAAGGCCACCATATCGGCAATGGTTTCATCTCTTTCATGTCCAATACCCGTGAGCACCGGCAACGGGAATTGCGCAATGTTAAAGGCCAGTTCATAGGTATTGAAACCTTCAAGGTCGGACTGGGCACCACCACCCCTGATGAGTACTACAAGGTCAAAATGGTCTTCGTCCTCGTATATTTTTTCCAGCGCGCTGATAATCGATGCCGTTGCCTTCTCGCCCTGCATCACTGCGGGGAAGAGGGTTGTCAGGAAACCGAAGCCCATACTGTTAGTGAGGAGTGTGTTCATGAAATCGCCATATCCGGCTGCTGTTTCTGAAGAAATGACGGCTATCCGCTGCGGAACCATGGGAAATTCGAGTTCCTTATTCATGTCGATGATCCCTTCGGAGGTCAGGCGGTTGATGATCTCCATCCTTTTTCTGGCCAGGTCGCCCAGGGTATAAGCCGGATCGATGTCTTTAATGTTCAGGCTGAGTCCGTACACTTCGTGGAATGACACGCCGGCATTAACCATGATCTTGATCCCTGCAGAGAGACGGTAGCCGGTCGTGTTTTCGAAATAGGGTTTTAGCATCCTGTACGTATAAGCCCATATTGTGGCTCTCATCCTGGCAATGATGCGGTCGCCGTGCTCTTCTTTCTCAATAAGTTCAAGGTAACAATGCCCGGTGGAATTGGTATTTATCTCACTGATTTCAGCT
>DASQZK010000009.1:0-11259 GCA_035638735.1 Bacteroidales bacterium | reverse complement strand
CGAGGCCCTTTCTGTTTTTATGGTATGAATTGGTAAAGAGATAGAGAAGGACCATTAGTGTGGTGGCAAGCAGGGCATAAAAGAAGTTCATTTTAAACATTAGCCAAACAGCGGTAATAAATCCGATAAGCGAGAGGAACCATTTTGAGCGGAAAGAGGGACGGTAAGAAGGAGAGGCTCCAAAATGATTAAGGAAAGATATCAGGCAAAGTGAACCGTATGTTACCATGAAAAACATGGAAATGATCTGGGCTACGGCATTAACATTCCCCAGGGCCACAAAAACAAAAGCAATGATACAGGTAATCAGTGTGGCATTGTAGGGCTCACCCGTAGTCTTGTTCACAAAGGCCAGGCGCCTGTTTACTTTACCCGAAGGGAAGGACCGGTCGGATGCCAGGGCCTGCAAGGTTCGCGGGGCAACCATAATCGAACCGATAGCCGATGAGAGGGTTGAGGCGGCAAGACCAAGGGGAATAATGTATTTGCCACCGATAGCAATATGACTCATCACCAATTGATTGTTGATCAGATCTTCGGAATTGGCTGAATTTTTAAACTTCCAGGCAATAAAGACATACAGGACCATTCCGATCACCGTGGCCAGAGTGGTCCCCAGGGGTATGGATTTAGAAGGTTTCTTCAGTTCGCCCGAGAGCCCTACACCGGCTGTCATCCCCGTAAAAGCAGGAAATATGATAGCAAAGACGAAGAAAAACTGGTCTTTATTTTTGAAAGCCGCATTGGCAAGTGAGAATCCACCAGATTCGGCATAATCGGTTTTGCCCATGAAAAACAGCAATAGCGAAAGAAACAATAGCCCGACTACAACATACAGGGTCTTAACCCCCATGTTTGCACCCTTGCGAAGAATCAGCGCCGACAATGCGAGCATGGCAGGGATGCTGATCACCTGGCGGGGAAGGGAAATACCCACCTTGTTTTTGACAAAATCGAAGACAGGAGCAAAGGCTTCGGTGAAAGCAATGACATAAAAGGCCACCGAGATGGCTTGTGAGAGAAAAAGGGCAAAGCCGATTGTAGCACCGATGTTGAGCCCAAAGGATCGTGAGATAATAAAGTATTCACCTCCCCCTTCTACGCGCCGGTTGGTGGCTAACTCAGAGATAGCCATGGCCGTAGGCAAGGTCACCAGGTGACCGACAAAGATGACCAGCAATGTGCCCCAAAAACCAAGCATACCAACGGCAAATCCAAACCTGAGAAAAAGAATGGCACCCAGAATGGTCGCAATGGCGGTAAAAAACACAGGAGCAGTTCCGAAATTCTTCTTTACAGTCATAATGAAGCTTTGGTATCAGTTAACTTTAAGTAATTGATGTGTCAGAAATACCGGCTTTGTCGGCAGCAGCCTGCATCAGGATGAAGAAAGCCTGGCCTTCCGGTGCTGTGCCGGGGTTATTGAAAAAAGGAGCACCGCATACATCCTGCACAAGGCCCATATTGTCCACTTTCTTTTCGGCGGCCTGTTTCATAAGTACAGCTTTAGGTAAATGATGTTCATCCAGCCAGCCCCCGGAAACTCCCCGAAAGATCGTGTAGGCCAGCATCTGTGAAAGGTTGGTTTCAACAAAAGAGGCTGGATCATCAATAACATTGTGATAATAACCCCCGGGTGTCATATAGTTTAGACAGCTTTCTATCAATTCCCTGACAGTGTCTGTAAGTTCAGCTTTTTCCTGCTTAAAGCCAGCGGGAAGTAAATCGATAACCCTTGCTATGCCGGCTGCAGCCCAGCCATTCCCAACACCCCAGTAAGCCTGCCTTATGAATTTCTTCTGACCGATATCATAAATATGACTGAAGAGATGGTCTTCATGGTTCCAGAGGTATTTCTTCCATCCCCGGATCTGCCGCACAGCTTCCATATATTCTCCTGCAGCAGCAAGAAAAGGCGGCGCCATGTACATCGAATCTATCCATATCTCCGGTTTGCTCTTGATGTGGTGAAGAAGACCATCTGTCCTGGGAGCCTTATTCATAAGGTAATCGAGCATCTTATCAGCAGCCGTTCGATACGTAACATCACCGGTCTTTCCCCAGGCATATAAAACGGCTTCACCGGCGGCGGCAGGATCGGTGACGCCGTTTTCATGATATTGAACCGACAATTGACCTTCGCTGTTTTGCCTGAGCACACTTTCGTGAGCCATCAGAATGGTAATGTCCTCATCGCCGCTTTCCAGAAAGGACTGTGCTGCCACTCCCTGTTCCCAGGAAGCTCTTTGCATGGTCAACAACGCTTGTTTGACCTTTGATGTTTTTGCCGGATCAAACCGACCTGTCATGCCCTGCTGGCGAACCATGCTATGAAATGGAAAGGCTGAAAAACCCAGGAAGGAGGTAAAGAGGAACTGGCGTCGTTTCATCATTTAATACTGATTTGTGCTTTAAGATCTTCGAATTCGTATTTGAATCACCCGGCAAAGGCCGTCACCCACCGGCCGATTCTGTGTTCGACAATAGCATAACCACACATCAACCGGCAACCGCCGGGAATGAAATCGCCCATACGTCTTGTGCCGGCCTGGTAACTATATCTCTGAGTTACCTCATGCACCGGAGGAATATCCTGACATACTGTTTATGCCGCGCCCCTTAGCAGCTTTTCAACACCCCATTGTTTCACCGGTTCCCTTCACACTTTTACGTTATACGAACAATTTGCACCCTGATTAGTTTGCCCTGACGCACGTAGCTAAAGCCATTCAATTTATGAAATCGGCGGCAGATTACATATTATATTTTAAAAAACCTGAAAATACTCGTTACTTTGCGGGTGTTTCCAATACTCTGACATGAATACCATGATAGCAGATTTCCTGATTTTAGCCGGAGGGTTTATATTATTGGTGAAGGGGGCTGACTGGCTTGTAAAAGGATCGGCATCACTGGCTTTGAAACTGGGTATTTCGGAACTGGTTATCGGCCTTACCATTGTGGCTTTTGGCACGTCAATGCCCGAGTTGGTGGTAAACACCATTGGTGCTGTCAAAGGATTTAACGAGATGGTGCTGGGAAATGTCCTGGGAAGCAATATTTTCAACATCCTTGTAATCCTGGGTATTACGGCTATGATAAAACCGGTAACCGTGGGACTTAGCACTATACGGCGCGAAATACCGTATTCCATCCTGGCAGGGGTGATTTTACTGGTTATAGCCAACGACAATTTTTTCGCCCCCATACCAGCCATTATCACACGATTTGACAGTGCGATACTCCTGGCATTTTTTGCTTTGTTCCTGTTTATGATTTTCCAGGCTGTCAGAGGCGACCGGGAGATGAAAGTCCCCTATAAAGGAGGAGAAAAAACAGGTAGTATTATCCTTCTTGTCGCAGCCGGTTTTGCCGGACTAATTCTCGGAGGCCGGTTTGTGGTTGACAGTGCCACCGACCTGGCCAAACAAATGGGGCTGTCGGAACGGCTCATCGGTCTGACCATCGTGGCTGTCGGTACGTCACTACCCGAACTGGCCACCTCGGTTGTGGCAGCTTTCAGGAAAAACAGCGACCTGGCTATCGGCAACGTGATCGGTTCAAATATTTTCAACCTTTTATTCGTCCTGGGGGTAAGTGGCGTGATCAACCCGATTTCGTTCAACCCGTCGTTCAATACTGACCTGCTCCTCTACCTCTTAGCCAGCATACTTATCCTGTTGGCCATGCTAACCGGGAAGAAACGGCGGCTCGACCGTTGGGAAGGACTCATATTTGTGATTATTTACATCGCGTACACCATACATCTGATCTACCCGTCATGACCAGTATCACCAGCACGCAAAACCCGGGCATCAAGGATCTTCTCAAGCTGGAAAAATCTAAAGTGAGGAAGGAAACCGGCTTGTTCATCGTTGAAGGTTACCGGGAAATCAAGAAGGCAGCCGCCAGCGGCTACCATCTAAAAAGCCTTTATGTCTGCCCCAGGATTCAGAACGCTGAATTACAGGATTTCACGGCTTCACTGCAACCGGATGAAAAAATTGAAGTCTCTGAACACGTGTTCTCACGCATTGCCTATCGTGACAACCGGGACGGACTTCTTGCCACCGTGGTTATGCAGCATCACCGTTTAGAAGACCTGGAGCCGGCCGGAAATCCGCTTTATCTGGTTGTGGAGACGGTGGAAAAGCCCGGTAACCTTGGTGCCATTTTGCGCACGGCCGACGGAGCCGGTGTGGACGCCGTCATCGTGTGCGATAACCGCACCGACCTGTTCAATCCCAACGTGGTGAGAGCCAGCCTTGGATGCCTGTTTACTACGAAAGTGGTGCAAACCACATCGGATAAAGCCATGGCTTTTTTTAAGAAGCAGGGGATCTTACTTTATTCAGCTGCCCTGCAAAACAGCACGGATTATTATAAGGTCGACTTCACGAAAAGCTGTGCCATCGTCGTCGGATCGGAAGCAGATGGTTTGAGCATGGCATGGCGCCATGAAGCCGATCGTGTCATCCGGATACCCATGCATGGTGCCGCCGATTCACTAAATGTTTCCGTATCGGCAGCCATACTCGTTTTTGAAGCCGTGCGACAGCGAAACAGCAGGTAAGGCTGAAGGCCCGGCGTTGCAGGGTAAACTAAAAAGCGCTAAATTTGTTCTAGTACGAGAACGAAGACAATACCCCGGTGCAGCCTCTGGCTGCAAAAGGATTTTGAAGCTTACGATGGTTCACCTTCGTTTCGCCCTGAAAGAAATTAACACTAAATAGAGTCTGTCCATAATGTCCGGTAACTGCGTTGTTACAAAAATTTTAATTCCTCATATATATTAGTATACTGCGGATTAAAATTTTTGCACGCTCCCGTTTAGAACGGAACAGGTTTTGTTCCCGAACATTTTGATCCAGACACTTGGACTTTATGGACAAACTCTAAATAATAACATAACTTTGTTGACTGGCGATTGCCCCACGCTTATTTACTTTGCCGACAGGCAGGTTTGAACGCGGAGAGTGATCATCTTCAACACATAAAAAAAAGAACACATGAAGTATGACTTACTGGTAATCGGCAGTGGCCCCGGTGGATATGTAGCGGCCATACGTGCTGCGCAACTTAAAATGAAAGTCGGCGTTATTGAACGCGAAAATGTCGGCGGCATCTGCCTTAACTGGGGTTGTATACCTACCAAAGCGCTGCTGAAAAGCGCACAGGTTTACGATTATTTCAAACACGCCGAAGAATACGGACTGACGATTGACGGCGAGGCGAAACCCGATTTTGAAGCTGTAATAAAGAGGAGCCGTGGTGTTGCCGAAGGCATGAGCAAAGGTGTCCAGTTCCTCTTCAAAAAGAACAAGATCGACAAAATCGATGGTTTCGGACGCCTGGTAGCTCCCGGAAAAGTTGAAGTTGAAAAGGATGGCAAAAAAACACCTTATGAAGCCGACCACATCATCCTTGCAGTAGGTGCCCGTTCACGTGAACTTCCAAACCTGAAACAGGATGGTAAAAAGATCATCGGTTACAGGCAGGCCATGACACTCCCTAAACTTCCCGAAAGCATGGTGGTTGTCGGTTCAGGCGCTATTGGAAGCGAGTTTGCCGGATTTTATAATAGCATGGGTACCAGGGTTACCCTGGTTGAATTCCTTCCGAACATAGTCCCGCTTGAAGACACTGAGGTTTCCAAGCAACTGGAACGATCATTCAAAAAAGCAGGCATAAAGGTCATGACCTCCTCTTCGGTTGAATCTGTCGACACCAGCGGGAAGCTTTGCAAAGTTTCGATAAAAACGCCCAAAGGGATGGAAGAAACTGAAGCTGAGATCGTTTTATCGGCCGTCGGGATCACGCCCAACCTCGAAAATATTGGTCTTGAAGAACTCGGTGTCGAATTTGATAAGGGCAAGATCAAAGTAGATCCTTACTACCGCACCAACGTCAAAGGCTTATATGCTATCGGAGATATTGTTCCCGGACCGGCACTGGCGCATCTGGCATCGGCCGAAGGAATTTGTTGCGTCGAAAAAATATCCGGCCTCAACCCCGAATCGATCGATTACACAAACGTACCTGCTTGTACCTATACCACTCCCGAAGTTTCGTCGGTGGGCTTTACAGAAAATGCAGCCAAAGAAGCCGGTTACGACATCAGGGTCGGCAAATTCCCGTATAGTGCTTCCGGAAAAGCGGCTGCCGCCGGTCAGAAGGAAGGCTTCGTAAAGCTTATCTTCGATAAGAAATATGGTGAACTGCTCGGCGCACATATGATTGGCGGGAACGTAACCGAGATGATCGCTGAAATGGTCGTCGCCCGTAAACTTGAGACGACCGGACATGAGATTATCAAATCTATCCACCCCCACCCGACCATGTCGGAAGCCATTATGGAAGCTGCCGCAGCGGCTTATGATGAGGTGATACATCTCTGACCTTCGAACTTCAGGGATCGGGTTCAACTTCAGAGGCCGGCCTTTCGGCTTCGACATCAGGGACCATAATTAGACTCTGCTTTTTTGAGAGAAATTAAGGGTCGGTCCCTGAGCGGAGCCGAAGGGACGGCTTCCCAACAAATACAACCACACCGTTATCCTTCTCCCTTATCATGAAGGGCTACTGTCCGCAATATGTACAATTTTAAAATTCCATTTGTAAAATAGTTACACAATATTGTGTAACTATTACACATAAAGTATGTATTTTCATACATGTGATGAAAAAAATACCATCGAAGTTGCGTTCAATAACCATAACCACGCAACGTTTGAATGCCCGTTTTCATCTCAAGGAAAGATGAAACCGGTATCTGCGAACGGAGGATATTTGCCTGGCGGGACGAAGAGTGATACATTTACATTAAATTGACGGGCGTGGCAAATATCCCTGACACTATAATTGAAGGATGCAGGAAGGGTGACAGCAAGAACCAGGAGAGGTTATACCGGCTTGTTGCCCCGGTAATGTATGGCTTGTGCCTGAGGTACGCGGGCGATGAGGGTAATGCCATGGACATTATGCAGGACGGTTTCATAAAGGTATTCAGGAAAATAGGGCAGTTTTCGGGAAAGGGGTCAATGGAAGGGTGGATCAGAAGGATTATGATCAACACTGCTCTGGAGAGATACCGCGGCCGGGTGATCATGGAGCCTATTGATGACAAGGCGGGCCTGCAGGAAGACTTTTCCGGCGAGGACACAATAGATACCATTACTGCCGGCGAGATCACTGCCCTCATAAGCAGTCTGACACCAAAATACAGGATGGTTTTTAACCTGTATGCCATTGAAGGGTACAGTCATAAGGAGATTTCGCAAATGCTTGGCATTTCGGAGGGCACATCGAAATCGAATTTGTCGCGAGCAAGAACGGTTCTGCAGGAAAAAATGAAAGTCCTGTATAAGATATCACGGGAATCAAAATGACTATGGAAGAGCGGAATAATCATATCGACGGCCTTCTCAGGGTGAAGCTAAAAGGCCACCGGCAGGAGCCGCCCGGGATGGTTTGGGAAGGCATCAGGGAAGGACTGGCTGCTGACCGCAAAAAACGTTTTCTTCTTTATGCCCGCCGTATTGCTGCCGGCATTGCTTTTCTTGCAGCCATTGGTACAGGCTATTATTACCTGGAGCGTCATGGCAGCGAACCATTCAGCGGGAAGCAAACAGCTGTTAGCCGAACATCGCGTAAACCAGGCAACCTGGAGTCGGCACCAGCTGGCTCAAAACCAGATAGAGAAAATACCAATCCCGTATCTGCAGAACAGACACCTGCCACCGATCATCAGCCGCCGCCAAAAGTAACAGAACAGGCTCAAAAGGCAACCGGCAAATCGGGTACATTGCCTGAAACCGGGCCGGTTAAAGACCAGGCCCTGACGGCCGGGGGACACACAACCCGCAGGCCTGGAAAAATGGAGGAAACAGAATCACTGTCAGAAAATTATGGTAAAAAGTTGCCGGAAGGGGCCTTTATGCATTCCCTTGCTGAGGGGCTCATTGCTCATACCGGGGATACAATAGGAACACCAGGCCCGCGTTTAGTCGCTTCGTGGGACATGCTGGCAATGAAGGAAGCTGAAAGCAGCGGTACTAACGAAAAAAAGGAACGGCTGTCACTGTCGGCTTCATTCAGCCCTGTTTACAGCTACCGCACCCTGTCGGTCGACAACACCTCAGTCAGGGATTACTATAATAATTCAGAAAACCCGGCTGTAAGTTATTCAGGCGGGGTGACCCTGGGCTTCAAAGCTTCATCCAGGCTGCGTTTCCAGACCGGCCTGGTTTATGCACGGCTTGGTATCGAAGTCGGTTCTGTAGAAGCTGTTTCCGGCATTAGTCCCGAAAGGTTCGATAATTACAGTGATATCAGCCAAAACGCCAATTACCTGCTGATGGGTAATTCTATCGGTGAAGTGAATACCAGCTCGGGCAAAGAAGTAAACACCCACAATGCAACAAAAGACAGCAAGGCAGACCTGGGCAGTGGTCCCGGTAACAGTCCCATCGGAGCCGGAACCAGCTATCAGCAGGTCGACGTGAGTTTAGACCAGTGGTTCCATTTTGTAGAAGTACCCTTTATGCTCGAATATAAAGTGGTAGACGGGAAAATTGACCTTAACCTGCTGGGTGGATTGAGCACCAATTTCTTATTGGCCAATGATGTCATCTTAAAGGATAACGGTGAACGGACATATTTCGGAACCACGCAGGATGTCAGGCGGATTAATTACAGCGGCAATATCGGGATCGGGATTGACATCGACCTCACTAAGAGCCTGTTATTCACCTTTGAGCCCCAGTTAAAATATTATCTTAATTCTTTCAACAATCACAACCTTATCACGTCGCGGCCGTATTATATAGGGATGTATACTGGTATCCGGTATGAGTTCTGACTTTCATCCTCTGCGGTTTCTATTCCTGTTCTTAAGGGATTGATTTCGGGTTTGTTCCACAATAAATTCCTGAATTTTTTTGTTAGTTTTGTGATTCTGCATGCCGGACAACCAGCCCAGTACGTATGTTTACTTGAAAAATAACGATTTATGAAGATTTTATCTGCAAGACAGTCATGGATGATGATTGCCGTCGTACTAATTCTGGCGGCCGGGATGGTTTATATTAACAGCGGAACAATGACTTCTGCAGAAGAAAAACGGCCTTTACCGGACAAGCCGACGAACGATTATGCCATTTTTGCTGTAGATCTTCCCGACGATCTCCAGTTTTCCGGGGAGCAGGTACCCATGGACCAGGTTGATATCAGGGAGAGTCTCGACCGCGAGATTTTGGTGAATACATACTGGCAGTCGCAGACACTTTTATTCATTAAAAGGGCCAACCGGTATTTTCCCGTCATTGAAAAGATTCTCAAGAAGTATAACATTCCTGATGATTTCAAATATCTTCCTGTAGCCGAAAGCGGACTGACAAATGTTGTTTCGCCGGCAGGTGCGGTTGGCTTCTGGCAACTTCTCAAAGGAACGGCCCAGGAGAACGGCCTTGAAGTGGACGATGAGGTGGACGAACGGTATAACCTGGAAAAAGCCACCGAGGCTGCCTGCAAGTATATCCGGAATTCGTACGACAAATACGGAAGCTGGACGATGGCCGCAGCATCATACAATGCTGGTCGCAGGGGCATTGATCAGCAGATGGAACGGCAGAATGAAACACAATACTATGATCTTTTGTTATACGAAGAAACCTCTCGCTACGTTTTCAGAATACTGGCGTATAAAATGATTTTATCGAATCCATCGAAATACGGATTCTACGTCGGTGAAAAGGATATGTACCCACAGATACCCTATTATGAGGTAAGTGTGGATGGTAAAGTTGACGATTTTGCGGAATTTGCCGGCAGGTATGGCATTAACTACAAAATTCTCAAATTGATGAATCCCTGGTTGCGAGATAATTATCTCACAAACAGCAGAAAGAAAACATACTATATTAAGATACCCAGGGAGGGTTATTTTGATCCGGCCAGGGTCGACGTTCAAAAAGGACAAGAGGAGGAGAATTGAAAACCAAGGAAAAAAGGATAAATGGTGCAACAGGTGATAAAAAGATAAACGTACTTGGTGCACGGGTTCATAATCTGAAAAATATTGATGTCACCATACCGCGAAATAAGCTCACCGTCATCACAGGACTGAGCGGCAGCGGAAAATCATCACTTGCCTTCGACACGATTTATGCCGAGGGTCAGCGGAGGTATATCGAGACTATGTCGGCCTATGCAAGGCAGTTCCTGGGAAACATGGAGCGCCCCGATGTAGATAAGATCACCGGGCTGAGTCCGGTAATCTCCATTGAACAGAAAACCACGAATAAGAATCCGCGGTCAACCGTCGGGACGATAACGGAGATTTACGACTTCCTCCGGCTTTTATACGCCCGGGCCTCCGAAGCATTTTCTTATGTCACCGGCGAAAAAATGGTCCGTTATACCGACGACCAGATCATCGACCTGATTGTTGAAACTTACCAGGATAAGAGGCTCTACCTCCTGGCTCCCATAGTGAAAGGTCGAAAAGGACATTATAAGGAATTGTTCGAGCAGATCCGTAAGAAAGGTTATATTTCGGCCAGGATTGACGGCAAGATAACCGAGCTTACCCCCGGGATGCGCATCGATCGTTACAAAACTCATACTATCGAGATTCTGATTGATAAGGTTGAAGTTAACGCCAAAGACAGGAAGCGGATAAAAGAATCGGTCAGGACAGCCATGGACCAGGGTAAGGGTATCATGATGGTACTTGAAAAAGATACTGAAACACCGCGCTTTTTCAGCCGGCAGCTGATGTGTCCCACCTCCGGAATTTCCTATAACGAACCTGCCCCACATTCTTTCTCGTTTAATTCACCCCAGGGAGCCTGCCCGAGGTGTAACGGACTTGGAGTTGTGAGTGAGATCGATATCTCACGCATCATTCCCGACCCTGAACTGAGCATCAAGAAAGGCGCAATAAAACCCCTGGGCACCTATAAAAATTCGCTTATTTTCTGGCAGATCGAATCGTTGGCCCGCAAGTATGACTTTTCCCTTTCCGATCCGGTTAAAGATATTCCCGAAGAGGCTCTCAACAGGTTGCTTTACGGCACTGAAGAACCATTAAAGCTGACCAACACCCCCCTGGGCTCATCGTCCAACTATTCACTGACTTTTGAGGGCGTGATTAACTTTATTCAGAACCATAACGGGGAGAATAATACCCGGAGTCAGCAGAAATGGGCCAACCAGTATATTCGGAGGATAACCTGCCCGGAATGTAATGGGGCAAGG
>DASQZK010000008.1:0-8158 GCA_035638735.1 Bacteroidales bacterium | reverse complement strand
GCCCGAGATAAAAAGCGGGGAGTACAAAATGAAAGCTCAGGAGAAAAGGGTGGCTTACTACCGCGGTGCCAGGGTACCGGAATTATACCTGAGCGGATTGTACTATTCCAGGTACCTCATGAATGCCACCAATCCCCTTGATCCGAACCGTGAAAATCCGTCCCTGGCTTACCCGCTGACCGACCAGATCGTCGATAACCGTTATGCCCAGCTATCCGTCGGACTGAGTATTCCGATCTTTACCAGAATGAATACTCAAACTAACATCAGTAAGTCGAAGATTGAACTCGACGATTACAGGCTGGCTCTTAAACAGGATAAACAAGTACTTTACAAAACCATTCAGCAGGCTCATTCCAACGCCATTTCCGCCCTGGAGCGCTATAATTCGGCCAGGGAAGCCGTGACGTTCAACGAGGAAGCGTTCAATTACACCACCGAAAAATTCGAAGTTGGCCTCGTAAACTCAGTCGACTTTAACGTGGCTAAAAATAACCTGGCTAAAGCCCGCTCCGACCTGGCTCAGGCCAAATACGAATATATTTTCCGTATGAAAATCCTGGATTTCTACCAGGGCAAGCCGATACACCTGTAAGCCAGAAAGAGCGTTGTTGCTTTCATATCTGATATGAAATGGTTTATGGCACTTTTCCGGAATTGGCGATATTACAGGAACAGCCCGGATGCCAACCCGGAAACTGTTAAGGACGGCCAGTACATCGTGTGTATAAATAATACACACTATTGTGTAAATAGTACACAATTGATATTCCGGACCCGACGCGACTCCGGCCGATTATCCTGCTGCCCTGCAAAAATAAATTTTCAATATACTCCGATACGACGACCATCCAGGCACATTCTTAAATCCGGGCAGGGATAAAAGCCATGGAAGACGGCTGTGATTTTTCATTTCTTTTGTTATTTTTGAAGGGCCACCAATCGTGATAAAATGAAAAAAGCTCTTTCCGCTGTAATTTTCGTATTCCTGTCGATAAATGCCTTCACGCAGGTTTTTAATAGCGGTCATATCCTTCGCCCCGGTCAGTTTACTGCCGGGATGAATCCTGTATTAAACGATCGCGATGGTGGTTTCTACCTTCATGGCGGTTACGGCCTTAACAAAAAAGTTGATTTTGGAATGAGGTATGGTATTTTAGCAGGACAGGATTATTTCGGAGCTGATTTCGAATGGGCTTTGATGCAGTCCCGGACGTGGAATGTCTCGTTGATTACCGGAGCCCATGTTCGGCGTGTCATGGGACTTGACGGGGGGCTGGTCGTGTCTTACGCCGTTGCACAGTCTGCCACCATTTTTGCAGGCGTTGACGTTGACCTGGATTTTTACGACGAGACGGAGCATTATACCTGGGTACCGCTGGGCGTGGAAGTTTACTGGCGGCGGAATACCTCGGTCATACTCGAGGCTGATATTCCGATGTCGGATTGGGCGTGGAATATTTTTGGTGGCGGTCTTGCTTTTTATTTCTGATCTGTTGCAGTTTTCATCTCCATGCACATAAAAGGGTGTTTTTGGTAGGCAAAATGTATAGTACCCACGTTTTCAAAGCCGGCTTTTTGATATAATTTCAAAGCCGGAGGATTTACCATGATGACATCCAGCCGTATGGCACTATATCCTTTATCGCGGGCCAGTTCATGGGCAAACTTCATCATTTTTCCGCCAATATCCCGGTTTCTGAAAGCAGGATGAACCGCAAGCCGGTGAACCACCAGGAAAGGACCTTTATATTTCCAGTTTAGGTCGCCGTATTCGTCTGGCTGTTCGTGGTTGATACAAACCACCCCCAGCGTTGCATTATGTTCGCGGTAGAGGTAAAGGTCTCCTTTGCGGATATCTGCCAGAACATCGTGCTGACCCGGATAGGCTGTATTCCAGTTGAACAGTCCTGACGCATTCATATCTGCCACGCACGCTTTGTAAACAAACATGATTTCGATTAAGTCTTTCTCTTCTGCTTGTGCTATCATTACCGGCGTTGTTTCGAATTGTATACCGATTTGCCGTTAAGATAGGTATACAGGACGGAAGCATGCACTGCATCGAGGGGTCTGGTCTTCATGATATCCCTGTCGAGGACAACAAAATCGGCAAATTTTCCGGGCTCAAGACTTCCTTTTTCATTTTCTTCGAAGGCTGCTTTGGCAGCCCAGATGGTCATGGCTTTCAGGGCTTCCTTACGGGTGAGGGCATCGGCGGGTTGAAAACCACCTTCAGGATAGCCCTGACGGTCTTTGCGGGTAAAGGCAGCATAGAAACCGTAGATGGGATTGATGCTCTCTACCGGGAAGTCACTCCCGTCGGCAATCCATCCCAGTTGTTCCAGGAGTCTTTTATACGCGTAGGCATCCTTTACCCTGTCGCCCAGTCGTTCACGCACCCAATACATATCGGATGTGGCATGTGTAGGCTGGACTGAAGGGACAATGGAATATTCACCGAACATGTTAAAATCCCGGGGCGCCAACACCTGGGCGTGTTCAATGCGCCAGCGTTTGTCATTTTTGCCTTTGAGGATGCCGGCATAAATTTGAAGGATGGTATCGTTGGCAGCATCACCAATGCAATGTGTGTTGACCTGGTAACCACAGGAATCAGCAAGGAGGGCCATTTCCCTGATATATTCGGGTGATGAAACGAACAAGCCCTTGTTGCCGGGGTCATCAGCATACGGTTTGATCAACCTTGCGCCGCGTGATCCTAAAGCACCGTCGGCATACAGTTTTATCGAGGCTACATGCAGCTGGTCTGTCTTGTAAATGCCTTTATACATGTAGGCTTCGAAGTTCTCTTTGCCGGGGTTGAGCATGGCATAAATACGCATCTTCAGACTATCTTCCTTATTCAATTCGTCCATGATGTGGATAACATTTGCATCGAGGCCGGCATTATGTACAGAGGTCAGTCCGACGCTGAAGCAGTTTGCCTGGGCATCCAGGAGAGCCTTGATGGTCTTGGTCTTACCAGGTTCAGGCATCTTCCGCTTTATGAAATCGACGGCATTATCGACCAGGATACCTGTCAGCCGGCCATTCTGTTTTACAAAATCACCCCCGGCAACTATGGTATTGGTGTCAATACCGGCAAGTTCCATGGCTACCTGGTTTGCCAGGGCGGCATGCCCGTCGATACGGAAAAGAATAACCGGCCGGTCGGGGAACATTGTATCAAGTTCCGTGCGGTCAGGGAATGATTTATCATCCCAGTCGTTTTGGTCCCAGCCACGCCCGATAATCCAGCCGGAAGGATTGTCTTTGGCATGATCCACGATTCGCTGCAGCACCTCATCGAATGATTTTGTGCCTGTGAGTTCCGCCTCCTGCAGGCTTAAACCATAGCCATAAAAATGACAATGCGCATCAATGAAACCCGGGTAAACAAATTTGCCGTTCAGATCCACGACATTGGAGGAAAGATAATGGCTCCTTATATAGGCATCACTTCCCGTGGCCACAATACGGCCTTTATCGACGGCAAAGGCCTGGTAAATTCCGAACGTGCTGTCGACACTGTATATAACAGCATTGGTTACGATCATGTCTGCTTGTTTCATCCGGTTGCAGCTTATTAGTATGAGTACAGGAAATATGATAAGCCATTTTAGCCTGTTCATGATGACTGGTTTTGATGCAAAAGTATGAAAAATATCGGGAGATCATACGACGGGATGTGATGCCGAAGTGGAGGTTGTCTGAGAAGTCATCTCCAAGTTTTTGGTACTTACAAATTGAAAGCAGCCACCCCGATATACACATAAATCCCCTGAGAGGGGACTTCAGACCACGGTTTCAACGTAATTACTCTTCAAAGCATTCATGCGAATTGCTTGCGACCAGTTGGTGCTTCCGTCAACAATTTGTGCCAGGCCATTATAATCTCCTGCCCAGACATGATCCTGTGCATCACATAATATGCCGGCACCATGTTGACACGGTCACCCGATTCACCGGAGGTGAAATGCGTCCGGGAAGAACCATCGTAGAGCCTGCGGTAATGAGGACTTCGTGGAAAAACCAATGCAAGACTGGCTAATATTGAGCAATGGTACCATCGGCAGCAGTCTGTCTTAAACGTATCATCTATTACAAATTTGCCTCGAATCTCCTCGCAAAGGTAATCCTGGGATACCCCGGCAATCATCATGTGTAATAATTATAAGGTCATTATTTGGTCAAACCACAGTATGCTATTCAAATTAGCAGGATGTCCTGCAATTATAATTGTAAAAAAACGTTACTGTTTTAGCCTTGAAAATCCCGTTCAGAAGGTTATTTTTGCCACATAATTTATAAACATGCGACTGATCAGGAACCTGCTTCTTTCTTTACTGATGATCTTTGCAGTTATGTCTTGCGAAAAAGACAGGTTTATAACCGTGCAGAATGCCGGTATCCGGTTTTCGATGGACACGCTGTACTTCGATACTGTTTTTACTACACTGGGCACGGTGACCAAGAGTTTTACGATCCATAATCCATATAAGGAGTATATTGAGGTGTCGCGCCTGTACCTCGGTAAAGGTCAGAAATCGATATACCGGATCAACGTTGACGGTATTCCAGGCACCAATTTCAATAATATTGAAATTCCCCCGAAAGACAGTATTTACGTTTTCGTTGAGGCAACCCTTGATCCGAACAATTCCGATGGACTGTTATTGCAACAGGATTCGGTCGTGGCGGAAACAAATGGTAAAATACAGGATGTCGATCTGATGGCCTGGGGACAGGATGTACATATTATACGTGGCAAGCATCTCACCAGCCAGACCTGGGTGAATGACAAACCATACCTGATCATTGATTCGGCTTTCGTTGACTCCAGTCATACGCTCACTATTTCACCGGGTGTCAGGGTGTATTTTCATAAAAGTGCCGTATTTTTCATTCGTGGTACGCTCAGGGCCGAAGGACTCACTGATATGCCTGTATTATTCAGGGGAGACAGGCTTGAGCAGATGTACCAGGATATTCCGGGTCAATGGGGAGGCTTATACTTCCAGGCAGGCAGCCATGATAATGTGCTGAATAATGTGGATCTTCGTTGCGGTAATTTCGGGGTTGTTGTCGATACCTTCATGAATGCTAACCCAACACTGACCGTCTCTAATTCATTTATTGGTCATGTCAGTTCTTTTGGGATACTGGCACGAGGTTCAACCGTTCGTGGCTGGAACACTGTTTTTACCGAATGCGGCCAAAGCGCTATTGCCCTTATTTATGGCGGAAGCTACGAGTTTTATCATTGTACCGTGGCAAATCGCTGGCCCTATAACCCGATACGACAGACACCGTCCGTTTTTCTGAATAATTACTATCCGTATAACGATACAATTAACGGATTTGTCAGGACGCTATACGAGGTCAGGGACCTGGATAAAGCCTATTTCGGCAATTGCATCATCTGGGGCAGTTTGTCCAGTGAGCTCTATGTCGACAAGTATTCGCCGGAAAGTGTGTTGAATTATAAATTTGAAAACTGCCTGACCAAATTCAATCCCGATTCACTTGACCTGTCCGATACAGAACATTATGTGGACCTGGTGAATAACCCCGTTCAGGGTCCCCGTTTTGTGTCATGGGAAGACTATGATTTTGAACTGGACACCCTGTCGCCTGCTCAAAATGCCGGCTTGTATTCCATCGGAACAGCCTATCCTTTCGATAAAAATGATGTTAACCGCCTTCAATACGGCAAGCCCGATATCGGTGCCTATGAACGGGTGGACGGACAGGCACCGGTAAACTAATCCAGAGTCTGTTACAATAACCGTATTGCAGTAGCTCATCCTTGTTTGGCCGAATTGGCCTGTTTTCTTCCTGTCCTGGAAGACCTGTCCAAAAAAAGATGTTTTCTTCTGCGAGATTTACTGCTTTTTCACATAAAGGTATATATACCAATACGCTTTATGATGAAAAAAACAAGGTTTCTTTTCCTGTTATTGATAGCGGTTCCCGGTTGTCGTTCGGCGGGGCAGCCGGACGGTAATGTTGAGCAGAGGAGTAGTTTTACCATCTTCTCATGGAATGTGGAAAATCTCTTCGATACCCAAAATGATTCACTGACCAACGACGATGAATTTACCCCCGATGGTTTGCGAAGCTGGGATCGTTACAGGTATTACCTCAAAACACGTGCTATTTGGAAAACAATTCTTTCCCTTGATGCGGATGGTCCCCCGGAAATAATCACCCTGTGTGAGATCGAAAATGAAAAGGTCTTGCAGGATATCTTTAAGAAGTCGCCCTTCGGTAAATACGGTTATCAAATTGTTCACCGCGATTCTCCCGATCCGCGCGGCATAGATGTCGCTCTCCTGTACGATACGTCTGTGTTTACCCTTGTCGATACCGCTTTTATTCAGCCCTTGTTTGACATGACGGGAAGCCATCCTACCCGGGATATCCTTTATGCCAGGCTCACGGCAGCCAACGATACGCTTCATATATTTGTTAACCACTGGCCTTCAAAATACGGAGGAGCTGGTTTCACTGAGCCTTTCCGTCGCAGGGCTGCGGAAACATTACGGAATTTGACCGATTCTATTTTAAGTGCGAGCCCGGATTCTTATGTTATATGTGTGGGAGATTTTAACGATATACCTGAGAGTACGGCAATTCAAATGCTGGTTTCCGGTACCGGCCCCCGGGGCACTAAAGGGCATTCACCACTTGTCAGGTTACCTCTTCAAAAGACAAATACCGAGGGAACTATCCGTTTCCAGGGGCAATGGCAAACCATTGACTATTTTTTCCTTTCGGAGGCATTTTTTGAAGGTCATGGCTTTTTTGCAGTCGACAGTTCCGGCGCACGAATCTATTCTCCCGGCTTCCTCCTCGAGCCGGATGAGACATACGGTGGACATAAACCTTTCCGGACCTTTACCGGCATGCGCTACAATGGGGGAGTGAGCGATCACCTGCCCGTGATGCTGAAGATTTACCTCCGGGGTGATTGAATTCTTAAGAGGTTGAGAACGCGAGCCTTGTGAATTAAAGTGTTCAGGACTTCCCTGCGTCTCCATTCACAAACGAAAGACCGAGTTCAGCCCCTTTTTGAATCATATAACTCCAGGCTTCCTCGCGGTTATTGGAAATTTCTCCCTCGAGAATCGCTTCCCTTATGGCATTTTTTATCTCGCCGATGACAGGTCCAGGCTCGATGTCGAAGGCTTTCCGGATATCGTCGCCCGATACCGGAGGCTGGAAATTCCGCAGGGAATCTTTTTCTTCCAGTTCTTTCATCTTTTCTCTTACTGCTGCAAAGTTCCCGAGATGCCTTTTCACACGTTCTTCATTCTTGGAGGTAATATCAGCTTCGCATAACATCATCAGGTCATCGATATCCTCGCCGGCATCGAAAAGCAACCGCCTGACGGCAGAATCGGACACCTGATCATTGACCAGGGCAATGGGCCGGAGATGCAAGGCAACCAGTTTGCGCACGTACTTCATCCTGTCATTCATCGGCAATCGAAGACGTCTGAAAATGCCGGAGACCATTTTGGAACCGATATAGTCGTGGCCATGGAAGGTCCAGCCATTGGTTTCATCGTATTTTTTGGTAGAGGGTTTTGCAATGTCGTGAAGAATAGCCGACCAGCGAAGCCAGATATTGTCGCTTTTTGCCGCCACATTGTCGAGAACCTTAATGGTGTGGTAAAAATTATCCTTATGCTTCCTGCCTTCTTTTACTTCAACACCTTTGAGTGCATGCAGTTCCGGAAAGATGATCTCTAATAAGCCGCTTTTTTCCATCAGGATGAAACCTTCTGAAGGCTTATCTGTCATGATAATCTTGTTCAGCTCATCGGTAATGCGTTCGGGAGACACGATTTTTATCCTTTCGCAATTCCCTGTTATTGCCTTAAATGTCGTTTCCTCAATCTTGAATTTCAGTCTGGTAGCAAAACGGATCGCCCTCATCATACGCAGCGGATCGTCGGAAAAGGTGGTATCAGGATCTAAAGGCGTACGTATCGTCTTCTCCCTGATATCGTTCAGGCCACCAAACGGATCGGTTAATTCGCCAAAATTATCCTTGTTGAGACTTAGGGCAAGTGCATTAATCGTGAAATCGCGCCGGTCCTGATCATCCTCCAGGCTGCCATTCTCCACGACGGGCTTTCTCGATTCA
>DASQZK010000007.1:0-11913 GCA_035638735.1 Bacteroidales bacterium | reverse complement strand
TCTCCGGTGAGCAACACCGTACGAATACCTTCCTCTTTCAAAGCCTGAACGGCTTCGACGGCATCCGGTTTCAGGGGATCGCCCAAGGCAATATACCCTTTAAACTGTCCATCAACTGCGACCACAATAACGGTATTGCCTTCCGATTCACGTTTCCGAATCTCTTCTTCCCACTTTGAGGTATCTATACCATTTTCTTTCATGAAGCGTGGACTACCCACTAAAACCGAACGTCCCTCAATCATTGCCCGGATTCCTTTACCCGTTACGGATTCAAAATCATTCACTTCCGGAATTTCGCTCATCCGGGTAAGTGCTTCAGAGACTATCGCCTGCCCAAGAGGATGCTCCGAGGCTCCCTCAGCAGAACCGGCCATGCGAAGCAGTTCTTCTTCACTCGTATCCATAGTTTGGATCCTGGTAATTTCGGGTTTCCCTTTGGTCAGGGTACCCGTTTTATCCAGAACGGCCGTTTTTACCAACCGTAGTGTCTGAAACGCTTCGCCGGTTCGCATAAGGATTCCTTTCCCGGCCGCCTCGCCTGAACCACGGACGATCGAAAGCGGGGCGGAGATACCGACCGCACACGGATAGCCCATCACCAGCACACTCAACCCGGCAAAGACGGCCCGCTGGATATCGGCTGTTCCTGCAACCAGCAATGTTCCCAGCGCCCATCCGGCAATGGCCAGTGATGCAATGATGAGAACGGCGGGCGTATAGATGCGCAAAACCTTATCCACCAGATGAAGCAGTCCGGGTTTAAGGGCACGGGCGTCTTCAACATGGCGTACGATCTGTTGGAGGAAACTTTCTTCGCCCGCCGCCGTTACCTCAACCAGCAACGTCCCGGTCTGATTGACCGAACCGCCCACGACGGCATCACCGGTCGTCTTTTCAACAGGCACCGGTTCTCCTGTAACCAGTGATTCATCCACCCCGGAATGTCCCTCAACAACCTCGCCATCCACCGGCACCCGTTCACCGGGACGAATACGCACCCGGTCGCCTTTCTTCACTTCTCCAAGTGGAACGGTTTCATCTTTTCCGTTTCGAACTATCCGGGCCAAATCAGCCTGGAGGTCCAGCAGTTTCTTCACCGCCTGGGAACTGCGGGTCTTTACAATCAATGCCAGCCACTCTGAGAAAATATGATAGGTCAGCACCATCACCGAAACGGCGAAAAAAGCGGCTGTCGGATATCCGGGAAGGGATGCCGACAACCCGATGATGCCTCCCGCAATACCTGCAAAAGCGCCGATTTCCACCAAAACATGTTGGTTGAGAATGCCGCGACGCACGGTCTGCCATGCCATAAACAGGATGTGTTTGCCGAGGCCAAAAACCAGGATCAGAGCAAACAGGGCTACAATCCACGGGGTAAGATTCCCGAGAATACCACTGCTTCGCAACCAGAATAATGCGGCACCGGCGACGGCAAGTCCGGCCGCCCCTCCAACGGCTTTCCGGAAGCCCCTGCCACGCAACACCAGGAATCCAAAGGCTACCAGACTCACATAAACAAGTGCCGAGAGAATAATCGAACCCATTCCAACCGGATTGACAATCAAGGCAATAGATGCCAGACTCAACCCAACAGCCGCCAGGAACCGCCGTCCTTCCCTGTCCAGTTCGGCTTCCTCTTCTTCGTAAGGACGCACTTTCCGCGGATCAGAGATCGTATAGCCTATATCCATGAGCGTCTGCATCAAGTCGCCGGACGCAATAACCGACGGGTCGTATTCAACCAGCGCCTGCTCATGGGTCAGGCTGACGGCCACTTTATCCACACCGTTTTGCCCGCCCAGCGCTTTTTCAATGGTACCGGTGCAAAGCGAGCAGTGCAATCCGCCGATACGCGCCCGGATGCGGCGGTGACCCGGTTGAGCGGAGGGTTCCTCACTCCAGGGAGTTGCTTCGTGTTTGTTGTTTTGTGAAATGGATTTTTCGATTGTTTCCATAATGATTGATGGTGGTTAGTGGTCAGTAGTCCGTTGTTGGTTGTTTGTTAAATGGTTGCATGTGACGGTTAACAATGAATGATTGAATGGATAAATGGTGATCATTCAACCATTCATTCCTCCCATTATTCCACCATTCCATTATTCCCACCCGGTTCCATTGCTTTCAGGATCGGGCATTGATCAGCCGGAACATGTCCACCGGCACAGGAGTCGATCAGATCAACGAGCACATCCCGGATCCGCTCAAGATCCCTGATTTTATCTGTCACATGCTGATATTTCTCCTCGGCTTTCCGTTTCACCTTCGAACAATCGGCACGATCATCGACTCTCAGATTCAGCAGATCCTTGATCTCACCGAGAGTGAAACCAAGCTCATGCGCCCGTTTGATAAAGCGCAGTTCGTCGATCTGTTGCTTTTCGAAGACCCGGTAACCGGAATAGCGTCGCTCCGGTTCGGTGATGAGTCCGCGTTTTTCGTAATAGCGAATGGTATCGATGGGAAGTCCGGTTAGTTGTGACGCTTCGCCTATTTTCATGGGATATTCTTTTTTAAAATCGCTGCTTGAAGGGCTAAAGCCCTGTTATTGTCTGCAATTTCTCCCCCCGGCATAAATGCCGGGGCAATTGCTCCTTATTCATCCGGATCAGTTAGCCTCCCCGTTTACATCTGTCATGTCATTCAGCCATCATGACGCAAGTTTGCCACTTATGAGCTATGATCATCATGTAGAATAGCCCGTTTTGGGGAAAATGATTATTAACTTTGATCAGAGTTTACCAATCCGTAGCCGGCCTTTTCAACAGCCTCTTTCAAGTCATCAAAACCAGTCTTTCCGGTATCTAATGCGATATTCGCCTGTCCCTTTTCCAGCGTTACATTCGCGGAACGGACGCCCTCGACTTTTTTGAGCACATTGATAACACGGTCGGCGCATCCTTCGCAATGCATGCCGGTTACTTTGAAGGTTTTTTTGTCCATAGCCATAAATTGATTCCTTTCTTTTCGGGTTTATAAGAGTTAACCACGAAGTTTACAACGGACCACAACGTTTAATCTTTGTGCCCCTAATTGTTAATTACATTCTTAACATAATATAAGCACTGGAGTATACTCCAGAGTCAAGTACAAATTTGAGCGGTCATAAAAAAAACAAATTGTATGTAAGCCAGGAAAATGCTATCATAATGATAGCAAAAACGTAAATTCAATAGTAATGACGAAAAACGTATTAGTAAGAGATATTGACGAAGATATTTTAGAAAAGCTCAAAAAAAAGGCGGCTGCCAACAACCGTTCGCTCCAGGAAGAATTAAAAAATCTGCTGGAATGGCATGCCGGTCCTGATATTGAGCAAATCAGATCCATGGCGCGGGAATCTATAAGAAAATATAAAGCCGAAGGAAGGAAGTTTTCTGACAGCACGGAAGATATAAGAAAAGACAGAGAACGGTGAATAACTTTGTGATTGATGCTTCGTTCGCCGTAAAATGGCTTCTTTGGGAGGATGGAACGGATAAAGCTCTTGAAGTGCTTGACCGGCTGCTCTGGTTCTATGCACCGGATCTTTTTTTGATGGAAATAGATGCCGTGCTTACCAAAAAGGTAAGAAAGAGAGAACTGGATGCTGCCGAAGCTTTGATTAAATATGAACAAGCTCGTACCCTCCCTTTTAAGCTGATCTCCTACAGTAAAATCGACCGGTTTGCCATTCAACTGGCCACGGAATTTTCCATTACATTATATGATGCAACCTACCTCGCAACGGCCATTGATTATGATGCTGTCCTTTACACGGCCGACAGAAAGCTGGTAAGTGGCTTATCATCAACGCCTTTCGCTAAGTATGCAAAATATATTTGGGAATAAAGGTTAACTTGCACCATCCTCTTGAGTCAAGTAAAAAATTCAGATATTCATCCGTACACTCAGTGTGATAATAAAATTCATTTTTTAGGGCAGTGCCGTTCAGTTTCTGAATGGCAGGCAACTGGATGGCTGCTTCGACAGCACACAACAATAGAGGATCAATACCGAGAGAATCGTGGTCAAAATCATGGTAAGAATGAGAGTTCTTATCTTACCCATTTGCCAGACCTGGAATTCTGCTTTATTCATGGCACTGTAATTGATTATTAGCTTTTCCTGGAGTTCATCAGCCCATAACCGGCTTTTTAGACACTTTCTGTCAATTGATTGAAACCGGTTTTGGTAGTATCAAAGGCAATTTCCGCCTGTTCCTTATCCAATGATAAATCCGCCGTGCGGACCCCATCCACCGTTTGCAGAATGGTGCTGACGCGGTTGGCGCATCCTTCGCAATGCATTCCGGTTACTTTATAGGTCTTTTTGTCGGTAGCCTAAGATGTTTCCTTTCTTTTCGGGTTTATAAGGGTTAACCACGAAGGTTACAACGGGACACAACGTTTATTCTTTGTGTGCCTTTGTGCTCCTGCGGATCATTACATTCTTAACACAATATAAGAGCTGGAGTATAGTCCAGAATCAAGAAAAATTTCAACCGTCCGGTTGTCCCACGGCTAACCAATCGGTATAACCTCCTTCCAATAGTGTTCACTAAGGAAGTTTGAAGTCGGATTGAGGAATCAACTTGCTCGCCGGTAAAAACAACCAAGGCCTCGACCTGTTCAAAAGGCGACCGTGATTTATTACTTTCATTGTACCCCTTACGATCACAGATCCATCATATTTATTTAAGGTATATTAATTGTTGTTTTCGGGAAAAAATCGGCCCACGCAAACCAATATGCGTTATAGGATTTCACAAATTTCAATTTCATCCCCTTATCCGGACCTTCGGTAACTTCACCGAACCAATTATATTTATTTCCCTTTTGGTCTTGCATGACCACCGGTAACGCATTCTGAATTGCCGTAAAATTTCCCGTATCTACATTATCAGGAATACCAAAAGCTACCGTAAAATTGAATTTTTGACTGCCTGCAATTAACAGTCCATTTTGACTATCGTTAATAATAATCCCATCATTTTTACCCCCAATAGTTACCAGATTACTGTCCGGCTTGATAATTCTTGTCGAATAGGCGATTTGTTTGTCCGGATTAAGTTCAACTCCATATATTATCATTTTGGCGGGCAGACGGTTATCCTGATGAATTACAGGAAACAGGAAATAGGTATTATTGGTGCGGTAATCGCCATAAGGATACAAATCATAATTCCGGCCATATCCTGTCTCTCGGCTCAATACCTCCGAATTGGGATAAGCCTTTTTCCATGTGTACCAATTGGTCCGAAGAACCTGAAATATTTTAGCATGTTTAGAAATATAATCTCCGTGGATACCCTCCTCCAACATTTGTGACCACAAAGTCCCGGTCTGACGGTCATATGCTACCAGATTATTTCTATAAAGCAGGCCGGAAGTACCGAATGTCGTTGTTTGTCTACCAATGGTCCTGTTCCAGGCAATACCGGAACCGGTCAGTGGACAATAAGTCAGGGAAAATTTGGTTCCGTTAATTTTGTCGTTCACTATTTCATGCCAGTCCATAATTTGAAGAGGGTATGCCCGGAGTGTATCACCAATTTTTACACCGAGGACGACGCTTGTGCTGTCCAGATGGATCTCCTGGCTGACCGGAATAAACTTAGGATTGTCAATAGAGGGTATGCCATCTTTACCAGGTCCGCCATCTATCACTTCGCTGCTTTTGACCAGCCAGCCGTTATTATTTGTATTATTGCCACCATCACCTCCTGTAGAAATTGGTGATGTACTGCTTTTACATCCTGACAATAGAAAAAGAACAGGGATAAAAATTAGGTATACCATCGGTCGTTTCATGAGAACCTCCTAAAAGGAAAACGGATTTTTTTTGAAAGAATAGAATAGAGATACCGACGTCGTAAAACGCGTTGTCGGTTGTGTGTTGTTAACATATTGATAGACTGGAATTTGACCACTGAGCCGTGCGGTCCACCGGTTATTGATCTGATAATTAATACCCGGGGCCACACTGAACCACCGGCCGCCGGTTGTGGCTACATCATTTCCGTTAATTTCATCATGACGAACGTTACGGTATCTGAGTATTGCAGTATATTGAAATCCCTTTCCAAACTTATTGCTTAACCCAAGGGTGCCAATTAAAAAATTGCCAAAGTGATAGTCCATATAGCTATTCCGGTACCGGTCGTTACTTCCGTTGAACTGATACGTCAGAATGGCAAAAGCATTGATCGTAGATGCGGGCAAAAAGGTTTTCGAAGCATGTGCCCATAAAATACCACCCCATGCTCCGGTTCCGGGTTGCATATCCGCCTGGTATTGGATACCGTCGGCTGATTCCTGTCTGGATTCACCTGTGGGTATGTGAACTCCTCCACCTGCCGTTATTTCATATTGTTGTCCGAAACGGTTCTTATGAAGTGTATATCTGAGGATAAGAGAAGCATCGCCCAACCCGTTGGTGGTGACATTACTCACTGTATTTACACCCCTGTGAAAAGTTTCTCTTTCCTTATGAACATATGACAACATAGAGATGAGCGTAAGCTTGTTGGTAATTCCATAGTCGGCTTCCAATAAAAAAGAACCGGTATAACGATGGAATGACCGATTAGTCAGTTTTTCTGAACCACTATAAAGGTTAGAAATATTATGAAAATCGAAGGTCAGAACAGTAAGCAAATTTCCCCTTGTAGTCGAAGCAATGTCCTGTGAACTTAAAAGTGGTGGTCCGGCGCAGCTACAGGTTTGAGCCGCTGAATTCTCAGAGCTTAATCCCCAAAAGAACATTACTTCAAACAAGATTATGCCGATCTTTAGTAACTCATCTGCTTTTGTGTATCGAAGTACGTTCATGGTAATAATCAGTTTAACATTGAATTATAAATCTATTATTGTTCTGAAAATTGAAATTGACGTATTCTTCGTTCACCTGTTTGATTAACCTGCACTTCGAGAACAAGAATGAGACATAGAAATCTACCTTTGCCTCTAACACTTCGTAATTCAAAATGTCAAAAGAAGGACTTTTTATATGGAATTCATGAAGGAAGAGTATGGTTTATGTTGTACTCTTATTATAAAATGATAAAACCTTTATAGTTAAGACGAGATCTTATGGAAAAATCTTACTTCATAGGGTATCCATAGTTCATATGGATTCAACTTCATGGCCTATAGTAACACTTTCGACGCCATAAGCAATGATTCATATTTCCACTGGCAGTCTTAACAGCGATCCAAATAATCCTGAACCAGGTGAAAAACATTTTCACGGTCTTTACCGGCCGATTCCAATTCTGCGAAATGATGAAGTTGCTCAAAGTATTTCTCTATTTAGTTATTTGCTTAAATTATTAACATTTTATATAATCATTTTAAAATAAAAAAGAACAGACAAAATATTTGAACCCATGAGCAAACAAACATGTATCCGCGAGGTGGCCGACCTCAGTCAAATCAATCGGTGTATTACATCGCTGGAGCAGGTAGAAGGGTCCGTTGACCGGCTGGTAACAGTACTGAAACTGGCAGCCAATGATGTGCGCCTTAAGATTCTCTACCTTCTTGACAGGGAAAAACGGCTCTGTCCCTGCGATCTGAGTGATATTTTAAATATGAGTATCCCGGCTGTTTCCCAGCATTTGCGGAAACTAAAAGACGGGGGACTGGTTGAGACCACCCGTGAAAGCCAGACCATTTTTTATTCCCTGAACCCGGCCTTCAGGAAGATACTTAACCCCAGTTTCAATCAGATTTCCAATAACAATATTCTGAAAGTTTTGGCTGCATAAACATTATATGAATAACAGTAATAAATAAAATCCTGGCGATTTCTTAAAAAATGATGTAAGGAAATGTCTATTTACCTCGTCAACTTAACAATAGTAAGAAACGAAACTTTGACTTGAAGTCATTAACAATCCAAACAACAGAAAGATCAGATAAACATGGCACTATTTGTAGTACAACATAAGCATACAGAAGACAACTGCCCTGTCCGCGACCCCAAAATGGTGCGGGATGCTCCCTACCCACCTTTCATCAAAGAATGCGGAAAGTCATGGGCTGGATATTAAGAGTGAAGCTGTAATTGACGGCAAACACACCCTCTATCTGATTGTGGAAGCCATGGATGAAAAACAGGTCAGAAAATTTATGGAACCATTTGCCAGAGTCGGCAGCGTGAAAGTCATGGCCGCATCACTATGCGAAGTGGTGGTTAAAAGAGGTGCTTGTTGAATAGATGACCGGATGAAAGAAGTTCATACAGGGCTGTATAATTAATAATTTGCTTAAATAATAATATAATAAAATGAATAAAATCCAATCGATAAAACTCTCAATTTCCGGGATGACCTGTGACCATTGTGCCACTACCATCTCGAAAAAATTGGATCTCCCGGGTATTATACAGAAGGAGGTAAGTTATCCTGGAGAACAAGCCGATATCCAATATGATCCTGAACAAATTAGGGAACAGGATCTGGTTGAGGCAATTAATGCAACCGGGCACTATAGGGTCACTTCGGTTGATAGTCCGGAACAGACTGTCTCAGAAACATCAGAAAATAAGGTCCCTTCGAAAACAGATGGTTCTTATGATTATGACCTGGTGATTGTCGGAGGCGGTTCCGCAGCCTTTGCCTCGGCTATTAAAACCAGCGAGATGGGTGGTAAAGCGCTCATTATTAACAGTGGATTACCCACCGGCGGCACCTGTGTGAACGTAGGTTGTGTGCCGTCAAAGACGCTGATTCGTACCGCCGAGGCCTATCACCGTGCCGTCCATCCGGGATTCAAAGGCATTGAAAGCCAGGCGAGGCTGAATGATTTCAAGACCGTTATCAGCCAGAAACGGGAACTTGTAGATGATCTGCGCCAGCAAAAATACATCGATGTGATCAAGGATGATCCCAACATCACGCTTCTGGAAGGTCGGGGCAAGTTTATCAATAAGCACACGATTGAATCAAACGGGCAAACTGTTCGTGGCGGCAATATCCTGATTGCCACCGGGGCTTCTCCCTTCATTCCGGATATTCCGGGGCTAAAAGAGACCGGGTATCTGACCAACGAAAGCGCCTATGAATTGGAAGAATTGCCCAGACACCTGGTGGTTCTGGGTGGTGGATACATCGCCCTGGAAAATGCCCAGATGTTTGCGCGCCTGGGATCGAAAGTGACGATTCTGCAACGCTCGGCTCATGTACTCAGCGATCAATCCGAAGAGCTGGCAAATGGTATCACCGGGTACCTGAGAAATGAAGGGACTAATGTGATGACCAACACAACGATTGAACGCGTTTTGCCCGCCGGTGATGAAGTAGTTGTGGAAGTGAATGCCAATGGGGAAACGGCCCGGTTAAAAGCCACGCATATCCTGGTCGCTGCCGGTCGCCGGGGCAACACGGAAAACCTGGGCCTGGAAAATGTCGGGCTGACCACCGAAGGCCGCGGCTATCTGCCTGTGGATGAGACCATGCGTACTTCCGTTGCCAACATTTTTGCAGCGGGCGATGTGACCGGCCGTCATCAGTTTGTTTACACGGCGGCCTACGAGGGCAACCTGGCGGCCGAAAACGCCCTGAACAGCACATCAAACAAAGCTGATTATTCGGTACTTCCATGGGTGATTTTCACGGACCCGCAGGTGGCGGGCATCGGCATGGATGAGCGACTGGCGCAGCAGGCCGGCATAGACTATGAGGCATCAAAGCTGACGCTGGACAACGTGCCCCGCTCGATTGCCGCCCGGGATACACGGGGCTTCATCAAACTGATCCGTAACAGGAAAACCGACCGGTTGATCGGCGCCCGCATCCTGGCCCCGGAAGGCTCGGAACTGCTGATGGAACTGGCCATGGCCATGCGGCACGGGGTAACAGTCAAGTCGCTGATTTCCGAATTTCATCCGTATCTGACGCTCTCGGAAGGGATCAAGCTGGCGGCACTTACTTTTGACAAGGATGTGAATAAACTGAGCTGTTGTGCAGTGTGACTGTAATCTCTTTAAGAAAGCTAAACATCATTCATAAAAAATTGCACTTATGTCACGATTTGAATTTTTGAAAGACCGATACGCCAAACTCGGAATCGCCGGACTCATTACCTGGGGGTTATGTTGTTTAACTCCTGTTTTGGGGTTTGTTATAGGAGCGTTGGGTCTGGCGGCTACTACAGCCTATCTGAATTACATTCTTCCAACGTTGCTGCTGGTATCCGCCGCCCTGTTGGGATTTGCCTATTATCGGTATCGAAAAAAACAATCAATGGCTCCCAATGCCCACAGAAAGGATTCCCTTGATATCAAAACCATCGATGATGAAATACATTAAAAAAATTGGACTCTTATCAATAATCATTTTCATGTTGACTGGGATAGGTTTTGCCCAGCAAAAGGCTCCGGATGCCTCTTTTAAGGTGGGTGACCAAACCGTAACTTTATCTCATTTTCGGGGAAAGAAAGTGATGCTTTGGCTGTTTTCCACGTGGTGCCCGAGCTGCCGGGCCGGGGTGCAGGCGCTGGCAAAAAAACAGGCGACACTTGAAAAGACAGGTCTGGATATTATCGCCCTTCGCAACTATAAAAATGGCGGTTATCCGGGGCCATCCATTGCGGGTTTTGTGCAAAAGGCGGCACCATCCCTGCTTAAGGCGGACAACTGGACCCTTGGTGAAGCAACCAAAAAGCTGGAAGAGAAATATAATGGGCGTGGCTATCCGGATATCTATTTCCTGATAAATACAAAAGGAGAGATTGTTACAGTGAACGGATCGCCCGGTGCAAATATGGATGAGATTCTGGCCTTTGCCCATTCAAAATAAGTTGGTTTTAGAGCCGTGTACGTTTTTATCGGGTGTCCCAAAGGATATAAACGGGTTTTTCCAACAATAGGTGAAAATTTAAGAGATGATTGAAGTGACATAACAAAAATTATAACGGAAAGAAAATGAGGACCATATATACAGCATTTCAATTTGCCTTCGAACGACGTTTTTATCGTCTTATTGGAGCCATTAGCTTTGTTCTATTCTTTATTGCCTATCTGTTCATTTTGCCGGCTACCTATACCGGCGGGCACATTGGCCTGATCTCCCTGCAATATCTCACATGGAGCGATGCCGTGATCGCGTTTGTTCTTTCACTGCTGATGGGTATGCTCATCCCGTTTATCATTTTTTCATATCGCATGGGCGGCGGGACACGTAAGACCACCACCGCCGGAGGATTGCTTGCCAGCCTGGTCACGCCTTTCCTATGTTGCACACCCGTAATCCCTTCTATCATGGCAGTTGTTGCCGGGATATTACCGATTATACCTGGTACTACCGGCATCTACGTGCAGGCCTTTATTGCTACTCATGAGCTGGAAATTTATCTTTTTGCCATTTTGCTTTTGATTCTGGCATTTTATCAGAACGCCAGGCAGGTTCTGTCATGTCCCGGGTGCAAGGCCTGACCAGATATTCGTTCAGCCTTCAACCATCTTGGTGCAACCCTTATTGAGATAATTCATCTTTTCATATATACTTTTTTTGGCATATAAGACTTCCTTTTCAACAGAAAAGGCCACGAAATTTAGCCGTGTTCTGCATTGTCCTGAACACTCATCGGGACGCCTTGATCACGACTAAATTTCTTGGTAAATAATCTGATTTAGTCCGCTTTCTGGTTTTTCTCTTCCCGTTTTTCCGGTGTATACCTGTCAGAAGTATATCGACTGTTAGCAGCTCCCTCCAAAGCTTTTAGTGCGATAGTCTGAACCTGTTCACCGGCTACGTTTGTTTTTTCATTTAATTGTTTGATCAGGGTCTCCTCTTCTTTGATCTTGTTTTCAAGGGAAGAAATCGTCTGTTTCAGAAGCTGTACTTCGCTCTGTTTCTCTTTTTCAGCCAGATTCTTTTCATATTCATACTGCGTATTCAGTTCCTTTTCTGTCTCCTTACGGGT
>DASQZK010000006.1:0-2835 GCA_035638735.1 Bacteroidales bacterium | reverse complement strand
CCCAGCTGCCGCCCTTGATGAACAATTTTTTCCCGTTCACCTGGAAAGTCCATGGATACGAGCCTACAGCCTTGCCCATGCTGTAAATGTTTCCCAGTCCTTCCTGTTTTTTCATCTGGTTGACAAACGCGTCGGTGTTCTCATTATTCACCAGTTTCAACTCCCGGATACCGAATTGTGTCGAGGACCTGTCGGAATTGGTATGATCAGTTGTCACAGCAGCATTGAGGATATACAGGTTCTGGTCGCCCATCCCGTTCGGCCACCATAGTTTAGGGTTTTTTACGGTTAGCTCTAAGCTGACGACCCTGCTCTCACCCGGGGCCAGCATTATTTGCTGTTCAAAGGCTACGGCTTCTTGTCCCGATTGTTTTTCGTTGAGTGTCCCTGTAAGAATACTTTCTACCGGCTTATCCGAAAGGTTTTGAATATCCAGTTGGACCTGGCAAACGGCCTTCTTCGACGAGGGAATGGTAGTACGAATGTAGGGGTGATTAATGCGGACTGCACCGGTGACCCTCAGGTTTACCGGCTGCCATATCCCGATATTTACGCCATGTGGTCCCCAGTCCCATCCGTACATACTCTGGGCTATGGAATACAGCTGGTCACGCGGGGTGAACCAGGTGAGGTTGTCTTTCATCGTACTCGACCAGGCATCGGGCGGATCCTGCAGTCGAACGGCGATCAGGTTTTCATGTCCGTATTTGAGCAGGCTGCTCACGTCGAATGCCCTGGGGTTCATCATCCCTTTCAGTTCCCCGGCCTTTTGTCCGTTTACCCAGCAATCGCCTTTGAACAAGATACCTTCAAACGCCAGGTCGATGTACCTCCCTTTAAAGTCGGCGGGCACATCGAATTTCTTATAGAACCACCATTCTTTCTGCTCTGTCCAGAGTGATTTTTCATTGTCGAAACCGAAATAAGGATCCGGTATCTTTCCGGCTTCAAGCAGGGCGGTGCGTACCGTTCCCGGAACCTGGCAGGGGAGGACATCGCACGGTTCGCTAACGGGTAAATAAGCTTTATGGGGAACACCCATCCCGCGGGTATAGTCCTTCATCATCCAGGTGCCATCAAGGCTGATGATCTCATGGGATGATGCCGTCATACCGGGGGAATTAAGCCGGCCGGTCTGGCAGGTGGCCTGCTGGTTGTGGGCTAAATTGAAAATGGTGAATATCATCAGGAACAGGTAGGTAAACGTTGAACAAAATGATTTTTTCTTCATTGTATGGGGACATTAAATTTTGACTATTCTTCATTCATCCGGAAGCATAAAAATAAAAGGAATGATTTAATTTCCCAGTATTATTTCTTATAAATGTACCGGTGCTCTGTTTTCCCGGCTCCACCATGAGGGTTCTGAAGTTGTTTGCTGCCGGATTTATAAGTTCTGAACAGCTCCGGTTTAATATCCTCTACAACCTTTTATTTCTTTGTACACTTTATACCTTCGTAAATTCGTTTGAACAACAAATACGAATTATAATAATTTACTGCCAAGCACGGCACATACCTTACGGATGACCGTAAGGTCACATTTACATCAAGATCAATGGAGTCAAGGAAACAATTCAAAATAAAATCAGGTTATTGCCAGGTTTACCCCGATAAGATCGTTGTCACGGGGGATGATGTTGCTGATGATAAACCAGGTATGAAAACGAAAGAATTTTTTCGCCGTTTCGGTACGGTCAATGGTTTGATAGCCATCGTTTCCCTTATAATTACCGTTAACTACCTGCTTGTAAAATCATATGTCACCGCTTTATATCCGGCAGCCATCGCCTGCTACATGATTTACAGGATTATCGCGGATTCAAAAAGTTCAAACATCCCGGCTATTGAAAGGAGCGCCATTCAAAAGGTCAAATTTATCCAGGGAATTCCCCGGCTATCCAATGCCAGGTTTGAAATCTTTTATGCAGACAACAAAGGCAGGATTAAGACGAGAACGATAAAGCTGACGGGCAACCTGTCGGGTAAAAATAATGAGACCGATATGGCTTATAAGTTAATGGTGGAGGAGGATTTGATCGGTAGGTGAGGGGGAATATGCTGTCGGTTGTCGGCTGTCGGCTGTCGGCTGTCAGCTATCGCCTGTCAGCCCTCTGCTCTCTGCTCTCCGCCCTCCGCCCTCCGCTCTCTGCTCTCCGCTCTCAGCCCTCACCCCGTATTCCCCCTAGCATTAGCAATAGCATTAATACTTCGCAGGAGGTCCACGTGCAGTTCTTCCGAGGACTTGGTATCGGCATCTTTCAGTTGTCGCCATTCCCGCAGGAGATCGACCTGGTTATGGTGGAGGTAATCGAGGGCTTCGGCGCGGAGAATGGTTGAGTAATAGTGGTTAGTACGGCGCTCCTCCATGGAAGTGCGCAGGAGTTCGCTCATCATGTCGCGGGTAAGGGCAAGTTCATGGAAGATCTTGCCGAGGATATTTTCGCGTACCGATTGTTTAACTGTAAGTCCGGAATAGAGCCTGATAATCTCCTCATCGGTGGCAGCCAGGCTGGTGTCGATATTGGTGAAAATATACCTGACCAGGTTGTCTGTCTTTATCAGTTCCTTCAGCTCATCAAACATGTCAGGGTGTTTCGTTTTAAGGAAGAAGAGGGTAGATCCCACACCGTACCAGCTGGTGATATGAAAACGCGACTGGTTCCAGCTGAATACCCATGGGATGGCCCTGAGGTCGTCGAGGGTTTTCTTGCCGCTGCGACGGGCCGGACGTGAACCGATCTTGCTCGATTCGATGGCGTCGATGGGTGTGGCGGTGCGGAAAAAATCGATAAAATCGGGATCGTGGGTAAGATCGTTGTAAAACTTCAGGCT
>DASQZK010000005.1:0-2740 GCA_035638735.1 Bacteroidales bacterium | reverse complement strand
CTCTTTCAGCGTAAACCAGGCGCGCTTAAACTGACCACGAGCATAGAGGTGAGCCTGGTCGAAGAAGTGGGGCGATTTCGGGTCGCCGCTCTCGCCCCAGGGTACGACGGAATAGGCTTTCGGTTCGGAACCGAATTTTACGACAGATACATAACTGTCACCATAAATACCGTACAAGTGTTTTGAACCATTTGGTCTCATGGCATAAAATGCAAATATGTCACCAACGATCGATCCGGGTCCGCCTGGTACGGCAAGGCTCTGGCGATCATCAGAAAAACCCCCTTTAGCAGATAGCGGACGCTGCAGTCGATTGAAGTCGCCCCACGGAACCTGGATAGTACCATACTTATCGATCAATGACTTCCGAACAGCCTCCAATGCCCGGATACTTTGTTCCGGACCGGCGTGGACATGTTCCACTCCAAAATCAAGATTGCGGTAACTATCTGGAATTTCATCGGGATTAAGCATAGCAATAGTCCACAACGTAAACCAGGTAGAAGCGGTAGACGTAATGGAACCGTTATGATCCCATTGTTTCAATCCTTCTATCATGACCTGAAGTTTGTCAGCACGTTCAGTATTTTTCTTTTTAAGTTTTTCCCATTCGGCAATCAGCCCCGGCAGTTTTTCATCAGCGACATAAAAATGGGTATCAAAGGCCATCTTCTGCCATTCTTTGAAGGTAAATCGACCCTTGCGGGAAAGTAACTCTCTTGACCGCCATGAACGAACATTTACATGATCCGCTTTGCCAACCATATAGGAAGGATATTCGGATGGTACGGGGTTAGCTTTATCGGTTGCATGAAACGGGCTGCTGTTGGTGTTGAGCACCCAGCCCGATGGGGGATCGATGACTTGCGGCAGTTCATTAATGGAATGATACCCCTTCCAAAGTGTACCGGGATCACTGCCGTCAACCGATTTTGTCCAGTCATACTTAGGATCGCGTCGCGGGATGGCACCATTATAGAGGTAGAAAATGTGACCGGCTTTATCGGCATAGGTAATGTTATGGTAGGTAATACCTTTAATCTCAAGTGCCTTTTTGAATTCTGACAGGTTGTGCGCTTTACTCATCGCATACAATTCCTGGAACTGTCCACCATTCTTGAGTCCGGCGATGCGTACCGTCAACGGATGTCCATTTCGCTTAGCCAGAACAGGACCATGAATCGTCTTACGGAACTCCAGTTTACGGTTTTTTAATGTCTCATCCTTTTGCCGGATTTTAATGGAATCGGTCCAGTCATCGGCTGTCTTATAACCATTATCATATCGGTATCTGAGCGGATGTTCCGGATCATCGAAAGTCTCTTTCCATACATCAACAATATCAGGATGGTTTACTGTCAGTGACCAACCCAATGATGCATTATGACCCAGCGACGGTACCGCGTATCTGCTAAAGGCGGTCTCACCGCTCATGTTCCATCCGGTGGCACTCATAACGTGTACTTCATAGGGGGCGGTCAGGGCATCGTGAGGATTTAAAAACAGCATTGCATGGCCAGATACGCTCTTTTGGGGACCTACCGCCCAGGCGTTTGAACCAGGTTGTTTTACCGGTTTTTCCGGTAGCACAACTCCGGCCAGTTCACGTAATTTAATACCTGACCAGTCCACAGCTGTCGAAACGGTATTATTCCTGAAAAACGCAAATAAATACCAGGGTTTGAAGTGTGTAAGCAATTTTGGGTGAACATCGGGGTGTGTGGCCAGGAAATAGTTAAGGCCATCTGCAAAAGCCTGTGCGAGTGCACGGATTCGTGGAGAGGCATTCGCATATTCTTCTTTCGAAAGACGCGGGATCTCAAACGCACGGATCAGGATATCCCAGTTAGCCGCTTTAGGACCGTCGACCTCCGCACTGCGTCCTAACGCACGATAGAAACGTTTTTCCATCATTAGAAAACGATCTTCGGCTGTAGCATAAGCTAATCCAAACTCAGCATCCGCATCTGTTTTCCCATAAACGTGCGGCGTGCCCCAGGCATCGCGGTAGATCGTGACACGCCGGGCGCGTTGCTTAAGACGGCGAAGTTCGGAAGCCGAGAATTTGTAGGTGGGATAAGCAGAGGCAGAAGAGGTATGTTGAGCCGTTGCTGGTTGCCAACAAAGCAAGCTGACAATCAGACTTGCCATGGCGGTAACTGTACAATTATAATGCTTTTGTCTAATCATAATAGTTCTTCCGTATTTGTAATCATTGTTCCTGTCATTACTTTTTTTCCGGCAACTTGAACTTTAGCGGTGGCACTTTCCCCACGCAAGATGTATCGAGTGGAGCATTCGGGTTCTCAAAGAAATCTTTCATGAGTCCGAGCATACAGCCTACTGTCCGCGGCCCCGGGTTATGTGTACCCGTCGGGAATGTAACCTTTTGGACATTTGCAAAGCCTGTCAACATACTATCGATTATGCCAGGCATGAGTCTCGGATCCAGTGCGCCTCTTTCAGTAAGGACTGGAATATCATTCTTGACAGTATCCAGCTGAGCAGGAAGCGTAGAATCAATGTTCCAAACACGACAACCTTCATTATTAAAACCATTCAGGCTCAAATCGGGCCAGTCGGACGCGTGCTGTTTCCATCGATACTCTGACGTTTCTGAGCTGTAACAGAGATCGGAATAGTAGGCACCCCATGAGAATCGAAAGTGCGGATCCAAATTCAAAACCGAACCCCTGACTATTCCCTGAATAAATGGATGTATTTTTTTTATATCATGTTG
>DASQZK010000004.1:0-3396 GCA_035638735.1 Bacteroidales bacterium | reverse complement strand
AATGAGTGAACTAATAAATAATTCAGACTACAGGAAAGGCAAACTCAAAGAACTGATCCTAAAGCTTCATGAAGGGGAATCGGCCGGTGATGTGCGTCAGGAACTTATCGACACACTCAAGAATATACCTTATGGTGAAGTTGTGGAAGTAGAGCAGGAACTGATCATGGAAGGCCTCCCCGAAACAGAAGTACTGAAACTTTGCGATGTACATGGCGAAGTCCTGGAAGGGAACGTAGATTTAAGCGGTGCAAAGGAGATTCCTGAGGGTCACCCGGTAGACGTATTCAGAAAGGAAAACCGTGAACTGTTAAAAGTAGCCGAAAAAGCGGCCGACCTGCTCTTCACCCTTGATAAGGTAGCTGAAAATGACTTCAGTCCATACACCCTTAATCTACAGGGACTTTTCAATGAATTGTCCGATGTCGATAAACACTATAAACGAAAAGAATACCTCGTATTCCCGTACCTCGAAAAGATCGGCATCACCGGTCCGCCAAAAGTGATGTGGGGCAAGCATGACGAGATAAGGGAGCAACTTAACGGTTGCCTCGACATATTAAAAGAACCGGACCTTGCCATCTCTGATCTGAGGGATGCCCGCGACCTGGTCTTCTTCCCGGCCATCAAAGGAGTTGCCGACATGGTTCAAAAGGAAGAAGAGATTCTCTTTCCGATGTGCATGGATGAACTGACTACCGATGACTGGTGGAATATTCACAAGCAAACCCTTGAGTACGGCTTCACATTGTACGATCCGCAAGTCGACTGGAAGCCCGAAGGTGTCACCGACGAAACAGATTTGGCTGCCGGTACAACGGAAAGCGGATCGGTACAGCTTCCTTCAGGTAGTTTTACTGCTGCCGAAATCATGGCCATCATGAACACCGTGCCTTTCGATATGACTTTTGTAGATAAGAACGACAAGGTAAAATATTTCACCCAGGGCAGTGACCGCATTTTCGCACGAAGCCGGTCTATCATTAACCGGGATGTCCGTCTGTGCCACCCTCCCGGGAGTGTTCACATTGTAGAGAAGATCCTCCAGGATTTCAAGTCGGACAAGGCCTCTCATGCCCCTTTCTGGATTCAGATGCGCGACAAATTTATACATATCGAATATTTTGCCCTCAGGGACACAAACGGGGAATACCTCGGTACATTGGAAGTTTCACAGGACCTGACCACACTGAGGAAGCTTGAAGGTGAAAAAAGAATTTTGTCGTATTCCGATAACCAGGAGGATAGCCATGAGTAAACTGATAATTACCCCTAAGACCAGGATCGCCGATTTGCTCGACGATTATCCCGAACTTGAAGACGTCCTGATCAAGACCGCACCTCAGTTTAAAAAACTAAAAAATCCGGTTTTACGGAAAACCATTGCCAGGATAACCAATATCAGCCAGGCAGCCACCATTGGTAACCTGAAGACTGAGGAGTTGGTCAATATCCTTCGCAAGGCCGTTGGACAGGATGACATTGAATCGTTCGATGATATGAAAGGCCGGTATAACACGCAACGCCCAGGGTGGTATTCCGAGGCAAATATCGCAGGTACCATAGACATCCGTGATATGCTGAATGCCGGCGAGCAACCTGTTCACGAAGTCCTTTCCCGCCTCAAACAAGTCAAAGAAGACGAGATCCTCGCCATCATCGCACCGTTTGTTCCGGCACCATTAATCGACAAGGCAACCAGTCTCAGTTACGATCATTGGTTGCAGAAGCTGTCGGATGAGGAGTATAGGGTTTATTTGGTAAGAGCAGAGGAAGGGGGGAAGTAAGAGGTATTCGGTATTCGGTTTCGCCGACACTGCACGAGACACGCTCGAAGACACAAAACGGAACCGATATGCAGAGTGCAGCGCGGGGGAGGACCACGGAATGGTCTCTATTATCGTAGCCATGGTTACACCCATGAGGATTGTGTAATAAGTACACATAAATGTATATTTATTACACAGTTTATATATTGATGTTGGTGATTTTCTTAATCTACCAACATAACCATGCCGGGTATTTATTTAGACTTGTTTTAAATATAAAATTGTTGTAAAATTGCATTAACTGATTGGTTAAACATAAAAGGACCAGTGTGTTCCCTCCTATCACCCTCCTGGATACCGGAGACATGTTGATTTCCCCTGTTGTCAACATTTAAACTTCATCCCAATGAAAAAAGTACTATTGGCCCTCCTGGCTGTCATCGTTATTGTGGTGGCAGGGGCATTTGTTTTCGTTTCTATCAAATGGAAGAAACCCTTTGAAGCACCTTATCCTGAACTTAAGGCCAGTACCGATCCCGCATTAATTGCCCGCGGGGCCCACCTGGCTTACGGACCCGCCCACTGCATCGATTGTCATGCGACACCCGGAACCGGACAGTCATTTAAAAGAGGTGCGATCGTGCCACTTACCGGCGGGCTCGAGTTTGTTATCGACCCTGGCACATTCAGGACACCGAACCTCACCCCTGACAAGGAAACCGGGATTGGCGATCTGACCGATGCCCAGATAACCAGGGCCATGAGGTACTCCGTGAAACATGACGGCAGTTACATGGTACCCTTCATGCCTTTTCAAAATCTGAGTGATGAAGACGTTGTTGCCATCCTATCCTTCCTCCGCTCACAGGAACCCGTGAAACATAAGGTTCAACCTTCCGAATTTACCTTCCTGGGGAAAGCGTTGCTGGCATTCGGAGCCCTTAAACCTGAAGGCCCTGTTGGCACCCCTACTAAATCGGTTGTGCCTGACACTACCGCTGAATATGGTTCCTACCTGGCACATAGTGTCGCCAATTGTTTTGGCTGCCATACCAACCGGGACCTGAAAGCGGGAAAATTCACCGGCGAACCGTTCGCCGGCGGATTCAAGTTCGATGATGCCATGACCCGCGGTTATGTCTTCAAAACCCCTAACCTGACCCCCGATAAGGAAACCGGGATCATGACCGCCTGGGATAAAACCACCTTTATAAACAGGATGCACAACGGACGTGTCTATGAAACGTCACCTATGCCCTGGGAGGCTTTCGCCCGGATGGATGATACTGAACTTAAAGCCCTTTACGCTTACCTTCATTCCCTTACGCCGGTCAGGAATGACGTAGGTAAAATCGTTCTTCCACCCGAGTAGAAACCTGAGTAACCGAGACCCACTTTTATGTATTAATGTTATAAAACACAAACTATTGGGGGATCACCTGCCAGAACATTGGCATCAAGGATATCATTATACCCCAGCACTGGCCGATGCGATGAGCAAAGAAGCCCAGGCTGAACGTGAACGTCGGGCCAGGGTTATTCTGGGTACAGCCGAGACCGGGATGGCTGAAAAATTTGCCAAGGCAAGCGAACAGTACCGTGAAAACCCAATTGCCCTGCACCTTCG
>DASQZK010000003.1:0-2585 GCA_035638735.1 Bacteroidales bacterium | reverse complement strand
CTTCTCGATCAGTTTGGCAATATAACCGAAGCCCTGGATGCCTACAATGCCGGCGCCAAAGCTGTTCGCAATGCCCTGGCCATGGGCCTCGATGCAGACAGTGTTACCACCGGTGGTGATTATGGAACCAATGTATTACTGCGAATGAACCTGATTAACCAGGTGCTGCAGTCCTATCCCGTATATATCCAGGCAATGACTCGCGGTTCCCGATCCCACACCTATCTGTGGGCTGGTGGGGGACTGATTTTTATAATTGGAATGATTTATTTAACGGAGAACAACATATGGGGCAATTCTTAGGCTACATCCCGATTGATTCAACACGGTCAACAATTCCGGTATATTCGCCGGACGGATCAAAAAGTACGGTCACAAACACAACGGATCCGGTACCACCTCCATCGTCTGGGGGATCTGTCTCTACAGTCAATCCTATCGATGTGGCACCAACTCCTCTTCCGGGACCTATTATGCTACCCTCTACCGACAACATCCAAACTGGAAACGAATGTATTACGGCTCCATGCCCCGGATCGGGCAGCGGATATGGAAACGGACAGCCCGCATCCGGATCTATCGGCCCGGCTGGTTTTCTGAGAGGAAAATATACTTTCAAGATTGGTGGGAAATCTTATTCCGTATCCAAAAAAGTAGTCTGGGGAACAGGTGTAGGGATTGGTGGAACTCTCTTATTGATAGCTATTCTTAGGTAGAAATGACAACGACCACGCTAAACCGACGTTCCCATTTGCTCATGAAAGTTGATTGGCTAATGATACTGGCCGGGGTGATAGGATCTATCATTACTATCCTGGTAACAGCTATCATAAAAAACGCAACCGAATCCGATGCTGCCGAGATAAAAGATTTAACTCAATTTCGTGCAGATTTGGTAAGTAGAATCAGCCGGTTGGAGGAGAATCAAAACCGGTTGCAATTACAACTTGACTTATGGAAAGGCAGGTACTGGAGACTGTATGGTTATGTGGCCACACTTTGTACACAGCAAGGACTGCCGGTCCCAAATTTCCACGATGAAAATGAATCAATAATTCCTGATAAAAATGAAGATTAACCTGCAATCACATCACAAATTTTTCATTTGGATTATCCTGGTAGGGGCTGCTGCCCTGACTGTATTAAGCATCTATGCCGTGGCGTTTTCGACACTCGGATTTGCCTTTGCCAAAGCAGCGATCGCACTGATCCTGTTCTGGCTCTTCGACCTCTACGTAATGAAAGAGGTCGACACATTTACTGAACTCAAAAAAGGAAATGTAGCTTATGCGTTATTTCTCGTTGCTATTGCTCTCGTGCTTGCTGCTACTATTGCCACAGGCTAAAGCGGCAGCACAACACCACCTTCCCGCACATCTGGACACCGCGCTTACCTATGTAGGCACAGTGGAACAGCGGCACAATGCTGGACCAGAAGTGGCAAAATTCCTTGGGAGTGTTGGCCTGCCTGTTGGAAATCCTTATTGCGCTTCTTTTGTCAGTTACGATCTGGATGCTGCACATGCGGCTATTCCCACAGTCCGGACGCCGCTGGCCACAAGGTTTATCACTGCCCGGTCGATCGATGCCCGGCAGGTCTTGCGTGGATCCGTGCCCATTCCTCCAGGAACAATTGTGATATGGAGGCACGGAAATTCCATGTTTGGACACACCGGCCTGGTTATCTCCTGGCACGATAGATCCGGAATGACCGTAGAGGCTAATACGACGGAAGGACCATATAAAGCGGCCAGGCAAGGAATCTGGATCCGCCGGCGGACCATACAACCAGGTAATCATTTTCGAATTGTAGCTTTTACCTATGTCCACTATTAAGTATGTACAACTGCGCAATCCTACAACAGGATTATATGTGAAGGTCGACGTAACATCCGGACGAATCGTTTCCCATAAATCTACACCAGGTCCGTATGCCGGGATCCCGATCGCCAGGGCACTAAACCCCGTGGAAAACCAATTCACCGATGATAACCGAAACCGGAATTGTCATTCCTGTCCGGATTAAAAGGTAAGGTGCATTCATGATCGATTATTCTTGATAAATTTAAAATCGCCGATTCCGGCAAATAAACGGTAACCGATTCCGCTCTGCAGCTGGCGCCGGCGGCACTTCCTGGAACACCTGGTAAAACCGTTAGAAAAGAGGCCATCATGAGAAAAAAAAGAACATATACCCGAAAAAAGAAAACCCGTCGGAACAGCTCCAAAAAGAAGTGGATCCAAAAATCCATCAAACGCCCGGGGCGTGTGGAAAATTACCTGGTGAGAACCTATGGTCGTAAAGCACTCAACAAAGACGGGAACATCAGCATGGCCTATCTGAATAAAGCCATTGAGGAGGTCAAGGCAGATCCCCGGAAAAATAGAAAACATCTGTTAAATGCCCTGTATGAGGCCAGAAGACTCAAAAGAATGAAACGCCGGAAATAACGGCTTTCAAATTTCTCCTGTGAGCTTCGATCTGGGCGAGGTTCAGCTAATGATACCACTCTTTACTACCCAAACCGACTCCACTACAGCACATGCGTATTCCCGGTAAATACATTCTGATTGTCCTTGTGGTT
>DASQZK010000002.1:0-2696 GCA_035638735.1 Bacteroidales bacterium | reverse complement strand
GACGTGAAAATCACCTTTATGTTGAGAACGGATGCTCATCCATCCATCTCTCAGGAATTGGCTTAGAATGCGTGAATTATCGTGGATCACAACCGTAAAACACGTTGAATTTCTGCTTTTTACACGCTAACATTCCCGGAATTATGAATATAAAAGTCACGTTAACAATTTCCCCGAATGAATGTTATACATAATACCGGCCCGGATCAGATAATCAGGAAACCCCACCCTCACCGGGCATAAACAGGCAGAAAATATATGATGACAAACGGCAGATATGTTCAACATTCCGAACGTCTCAAATACATACTCTGGTAACCCTCTAAAATACGATCCTATGGTTGCCGGGACGTTCATGTAATGCTCTTTTATAAACATAAAACTTCAAGAGATGGAAATTATCAGAAAAGAAAAATTCCTGGAATTAGCCAGAAAAGAGGACGACAATCTGATCTCTGTATGTATTCCTACTCATTCACATGGCAAGGAGGTCAATGAGAAGCAGGATTCCAAAGCACTAAAAAGTGCCCTGAAATCTGTAACCAACCAACTGGCCGAAAAGGGTAAGAATAAAAGTGACATCGAAAAAATAACCCAACCCGTCAGAGAACTGATTGATGATTCGTCTTTCTGGCGTCATCAACGAAAAGGACTGGCCATTTTTGCTTCCGAAAATTTCTTTGAAAAATATACACTCCCACAGGAACCTGAGTATGTCACCTATTCGGGCCATAAATTCTACCTTAAACCCCTGTTGTCGATGATCGATAAGGACGGCAAATTTTTTCTCCTTACGATAAGCAAGTCTGGTGTAAAACTCTTTCATTGTTCACGGTTCGATATCGAAGAAGTCGATCTAAACAATAAAATACCTGATTCAATAAAAGAAACATTAAAATTCGATGTTCCTGAGCGTAGTATTCAGGCTCACAGTGGTGACCGAAAAGAGTCGCTTATGTTCCACGGCCATGGCGTCATGAAAGATGAAGACAGGAAAAACCTTCTGCGCTTCTTTCACCAGGTTGACCGGGGTATCATGCAAATCGTACACGAGAGGCAAATCCCAATGGTTATTGCCGGTTTGGGACATCTCGTACCGGTATACCGTGAAGCGAGCTCCTATCCCGGAATTAGTAATGACTTTGTCGATATTGATCCCGACAGTCTGAATATTGACAAGCTGCATTCAAAAGCCAAATCAATTGCAGAACAGGAATCGGGCAAACTCAGAAAAAACAGTCTCAAACGTTATCAGAAGCTGGCCGGAACCAGGAAAACCACCATTTATCCCAGTGAAATTATTTCATCGGCCTATTATAAAAATGTGGATACCCTGTTTGTCAGGGATGGCGCTGAACTGTGGGGGACGTTCGACAAGGAACGGTACCTGGTCGATACGAATCCCGATAATACTCAAAACCATGAAGAGCTTGTTAACTTCGCCATTATCCACACCATCCTCAACGGTGGTGAAGTGCTTATAACCAGTGACGAGGAATTTCCTGCAGGACCTTCAAAAATGGCTGCCATTCTCAGGTCTGAACTGGTTTGACAGGTATGGCGAAACGATGGCGTGAGTGAGTAAAAGGAGCTTTAGCTGTAAGAGAAAATTATATGATTTATCGCACGTGTTGGGTCTGACAGCATAACCTAACACGGAAAAATAGTGTGGATCTCAGCGTTACATGTTTCGAAATATTACGAATTGCCGGGATATTCATCGGCCTCCCGCCTCTAACTCTCTCACATCCTTCCCTACTCCAAACAGCAATTGATATGTCGCAAAAATCTTACTTTATCGGAACCTCAGGATTTCATTACAAAAGCTGGCGAGAAACTTTTTATCCTGCTAACCTTGCAGAAAAAGACTGGTTGCCTTTTTATGCCGACAGGTTCAACTCGGTGGAGATCAATAATTCGTTTTACAGGCTGCCCGAAAAAAAGACCCTTGCCGAATGGAACGACCAGACACCCAGCGGGTTCAGTTTCACCCTGAAAGGGAGCAGGTATACGACGCACATGAAAAAGCTTAAAATGGACGATGACCTCAGAGATTCAGTAAATACATTTTATAACGCCGCCAAAGTCCTTAAGAGCAAACTGGGCTGCGTACTTTGGCAGCTGCCCGGGAACCTGCACCGTAACGACGACAAGTTAGAGGCATTTTGCAGACTACTCCCTGGAACTGTACCCAACTGCATAGAGTTCAGACATGAATCGTGGTTTGACGACAACGTGATGGATATCCTCGACAAGTCGGGCACTGGTTTTTGCATTGTGTCATCACCCGATAAATCACTTACAAAAATTACAGACACAGGCAGACTGGCCTACTTCAGGTTCCATGGTGAGAACAAGAACGGCCATTGGTACGATTACAACTATTCAGATAAGGAACTCGGTCAATGGAGCAAGAACATGAAAACCAGCAGGCAGGACATCATTTTTGCATACTTCAATAACGATATGCATGGTTATGCTCCGCAGAATGCAGCCTCATTATTGAACCTGATGGAGTAAGTATTAACTGGTTAAGTATCCCCTTGAGAGTGTGTTTCGTAGGCATCCGATCACTTGTTTATGCCGGTGAGAATGGATGCGATTGTGTAATATCTATACATATATGCGTAATTTTTACACAGTCTTGCTGTTTTTCGAGTTATAAATGTACCAACAGGTATTCGTTTTATGAATGG
>DASQZK010000001.1:0-3462 GCA_035638735.1 Bacteroidales bacterium | reverse complement strand
CTTCAGATCCCGGGTAATCAGTTCCTGGTCGAGGTCTTTCACTTCGAATGCCACGTGAGGCATGCTTTTTATCAGCGGATGAACAGGGCTGTCGTCTTCAAACCGCATCCATTCAATACCGAAAGGACTTTCACTGAATCCGGAGACATAGCACTTAAGACCCGGGAGGTAACGTTCATCCGGCAGTTGTTTGTTCGTGGGGATTCCGGTATGGTGGTATTTCCATTCCCACGATGATGTTGCTAAAGGCAATTCATTGTCTTTGCGATTCATGGATAAATATTTAATGGTAAGCACCGGAATAATTGGTATAACGCCATACAAATTACGAAACTGGTTTTAATTTTGAAAGTCGTTCAGGTTCTTGTTAGTAGAGAATTGGTGTAAGAAGCGGGAGCAAAAATTATCGTGTGTCTCCACGCACCTCCAATTCTGAATTCCTGCGCACGGTCTTCTGTTCGTCCTGTATTACACATGCTGTTGTTGTCACTGCGCGGTTAGAAGAAGACTTAGTCATGGGTAGGATAAAATACGCTTGAAGAAACTGCGGACGACATGCTTCGGTCACTATAAGAGTTCGTTTTTCTTTTTTTGCAGGTGATACTTGCATAGGCGGGCATTATTTTGCTGTCTGCCGGTTTATCGAAGCATTTTTGCATTACACCCGTTAACATGTATCTTTTCACCGTTGTCCGGTAAATATACGCGGTGTAATTCCAAAACGATGAATACATATTTGATCGGCGCGCTGGCCGCCAACCGTTCCGACACAGGCGGAGAGCCCTGTTCTAACGGGGAATCCCGCAGAGCGGGATGCGTAAAATGCCGCGAGCTTGTAGGCCTCGTGCGTAAAGGCCGGGATAATTTTGGCGTGAGTCCCTGAGCGATTTCTATGATATGTACAAATTTTTTTGTTCTTTTTTGTTTAGATAATTGATAATTTAATTGATAAGGAGCCGAAAGGTGGTTACTTTTTTGATCACGTAAAAAAGAAAATGGCCGTCCGGCACAAGGACAAAACAATAGGAAGGTATGGTATGTCAGGATTCTCTATAACGCTGATGGTAACAGACGTTTCTCAACAATGTTAAATTTTTACCGGACGCCAGTGATATCTTTTCTTTAATAAAGGCTCCGGTTTCTTACAAAATTTGACTGAAATGACATTGCAGTGACCAGAAAATCTAAGTGATTTTAAGGATTTTCATCAAAACGTTCAAAACAGAAACAAGTATTTATCACTCGAACAGGATGGTGTAGTAAAATCTTAAAATGCCTGTATTTCGGGGAATTCGGGAGATGTTGATAACTTTTCGTCAAAAGGCATGTATGGGGGTATCGAGATTTGGGGGGCTGAAGCGATTAAGGGGCGAGGCGTGCAGGGTGGCGGGGGAGATACCCGCCCTGCTAAAAAGCCCAAAAGCCATAGCTCTGCCCCTAACCCTAACACCCGGTAGGGGAACCCGCCCGGAACAATCACTTCGGCTCCGCGACCGGCTACCTTTCACACCGATCCTCCCGCTTCGACTCCGCTGCCGCCAACGCCACCGCTAAAGCTTTAGGCGGCACGCGGTCAGCAACCGGGACTCTCAACCAATCTTCAACCAATCTTCAATCGAGATGGAACGGTATGAAACCTTCCTGCGCTTCGACTCCGCACAGCAACCGGGACTCTCAAACAACTCTCTAACAATCCTCAAACAACAGAACCAATACTTTTTAAACGACCTTTATTTCGTAGCGTTCATATACTTTCTGAAAATCCGTTCAGCTGTTTCCACTGGATCCCCAGTGGGTTCAGCGGCATAAGGATTCGTCTTCTTTGTCCAGTCTTCCTCAAATTTTGCAAAATCGATATCTTTTGCAGGTTTCCCGTTGAGCTGGTTTTCGAGGTTATCCGTGTACATTTTCCAACGTTGGTAGTAAAAGGTACCCATCAGCCCGGCCCATTCACGATGGGCATAATCATTGAGATTTTCATGAGCTTTGCCGTAACCCCACGTGGTGATCAGCATGCGCGCATTTCTTTCGAAAAGGTCTTTTTCAGGTTCCGTCGGGGCAATGTCACGGGCTTCTTTGATCCATTTACCGAGCAGGAATTCTTTCCGGGTGGCTAACAGCGTGTCCGTATCCTTTATAAGCTGAAGGAACCGGTTTGCAGCGGATTCATAGCGCTTCTTGTTCTTCGCATTAAAAGCATCGATCGTTTCGTGATAGTTGTGCTGGGCTACACCCATGAGGTACTGGCGAACCAGGTCAACAGCGTCGTACTGGTATGAATCCCGGTCTTGCAGTTCATCGGCACAGGACAATAATTCCTGACAAGCCTGTTCCAAATCCGACTGGTTATATTGTATGGGACCATTACCCCAGGGGGCCGACCGTTCCCAGTTCATGGCCGGACGAGAACAAATGACGTTTTGAGGTTCGTCGCTGTGCATCGGGATGTTATAAATACTGCGTGAAAGAATTGTCCAGGCCTGGCGGGCTGCAGGAACATCTTTCCCATACCTGAATACCGGGTATTCTCCGGCCCATTTTTCAGGATTTGGCAGTTGGTTATGCCAACCCAGCTCGAAGATATAATCGAAAATAAACGGGTCGAGGTTAATCCCTTCGGGAATAATTCCAATGCCGTCAAGCTCTTCAGCATAAGGGCTCTTCCGGGCCTCTGCAAGGTAACGGGTCGTGGAATCGATTTTCCCGTATAAAGCTGTCCGGCCCCCGAAATTATCAATCGTACCATAAATCCATCGACAGCCTTCAAAACCGTGCCGGGTTTTCCAGGCTTCATCGCTTTCGCAGAACAGGTCAATGACAAGGGTATGATCTTTATCGACACCCTCCAGCATTTCCGGCGAAGGATTGTCAATCCATCCCTGCAATACCCAGGTTGATCCCGGCGAGGCTTTTTGCATGCTCTTTTGGATGTTCCGTCCACAGGCCGGTAAATCAACATTTAAGATACTGCCTTCATGGAAAGGATCCCCCCCGTAAAAATTGGCTGCCCCATATAATTTCTCTAACTCTTCATAATAAATGTCAGCAAAATATTTAAACGACGTGTCGGTTGGAATGACGAAATCAGGCCTGGTAAAACCATTCCAGTTACCGGTGGGTCGTATTCCGGCGCCGGGAAATTTGTTTTTCAGGGTAGTCGGCACCATACCATAAAAACCCTGTAATACCGGCTCCATATCCATGCTTTTCATGTAGGCAAGGACTTTTTTCTGAAGAGCTTCCCGGTTGTCGATCCATTGCTGCGATACAGGTCCGCCCCATCCTTCGAGGTTGTCCATGAGCCACCAGGCCTGGTAAGCCGGGCCCGGGATGAAATCCTCGATTTCATTCCTGGAGAAATCAAGCCGTTTCATAAAGTTTTCCCAGACTTTTTCGGTACCATTAATGGCCAGCACCAGGTTTACACCCTGCATGGCCATCCAGTCGAGTTGCTGCTGCCAT